>USNJ01000030.1 GCA_900556055.1 uncultured Ruminococcus sp. | reverse complement strand
ACGGGTCTGGGATGCTTTGCAAGGCTTTTTTCGGGATACGGGTATACTCATATCGCTGTCAGTCTTTCGCCTGAAATGACCGATTTTCTGTCGTTTTCAAGGAGACGGCACTATCTGCCCGCTGATGCGGGATTTATGCATGAAAAGCGTGATTTTTATGCATTCGGCAGCCACAAAGCATTCAAAGCCAAAATATTTGCGCTTGATATTCCTGATGAAAATTATCGCAGGATACGAAATTTTATTGCTTATTGCGAAAAGGACAAAACTCTTGAATTCAACCTTTTTTCGATGATGACAATGCCCATTATCCACGGATTTCCGATACCGAAAACATATAACTGCATGAGCTTTACAGCGAAAATACTGAAGCTTTCGGGGCTGTTCGATATGCCGAGATCTTACTGGAAATATTCGATACCCGACATGGATATGCTTATGGAAAAGCACTGTATTTTCGAGGGATATATCCCGAGGACAAATTCCGATGAATATGCGGATTATATGAAAAAATGCAGCCCGACGGAATATATCAGATGCACATCACGGCTTATTGCATCACTTGCAGAACGCATGATTTTCGGGATCCGAAAGGAGTGACATTTTGATTTGAAACAGGATAACGCAATAAATAAGCTGCTTTCACGCAAACCGTTTCTGCGTGTTATTGAAGCTGTGAACTGCCTTGAAGCATATGCCGCAGAAGCTGCATTTTCATGCGGTGCAGACAGTGAAAAAATAACGTTTGATGCACTCTGGCTCAGCGGATTATGCCATGCTGCGGCAAAGGGAATGCCCGACAACGGCAGCGTTCCCGTCGGCGAAAAATGCAACGTTATCGGCGATATAAAACGCATTTCCGACAAGCCGATATTCGTTGACTGCGACACGGACTGTTCTCCCGAAAGCATATCCGCATATGAAAAAGCTGGTGCGTCCGCCGCTGTTATCGAGGATAAAAAAGGGGTAAAGCACAACTCGCTTTACGGCAGTTCAAAGCCGCATAAAATGGAGTCTGCGGACGCTTTTGCGGACAGACTGAAAACCGCACGTTCGGCTTCACAAAACATTCTCATCTTTGCAAGGACAGAAAGTCTTATCGCAGGAGAAAACGTCCGCGATGCACTGTCCCGTGCGGAAAAATACATTTCTGCGGGTGCTGACGGGATAGTTATCCACAGTGCGGAAACAGACGGAAAAAACATCTTTCTGTTTGCTGAGATGTTCAAAGATATGCACCCGGATATTCCGCTTGTTTTTATTCCGACGATGTACAATTCCTTTGACTGCGACACGCTTCATCAGCATGGTGCGGATATTATCATCTATGCAAATCAGCTGACGAGAAGCGCATACAAAGCAATGCTTGCCGCCGCAAATTCCATTCTCGGAAACGGGTGCAGCAAATACGCCGATGAAAATTACTGTGAATCTGTCGGCAATATACTCAAAATAACCGATGGTGATAGAAATGATAGATACTGAAAAGTTTTACGAATGTCTGCTGCAAAACGGCTTTGATTTTTTTACGGGAGTCCCTGATTCTCTGCTGAAAGACCTCTGCGCCTGTCTGTCGGACAATGCGGGGAACAACTATGTTATCGCCGCAAACGAGGGCAATGCTGTCGGCATCGCTTCGGGACACTATCTTGGCAGCGGTCACCCTGCCGTTGTTTTCATGCAGAATTCGGGGATAGGAAATGCTGTCAATCCCCTGCTCTCCCTTGCTGACAATGCCGTTTACGGCATACCGATGCTGCTTATTGTCGGCTGGCGCGGCGAACCGGGTGTGCATGACGAACCTCAGCACATAAAGCAGGGCGAGGTCACATTGGAGCTGTTTGAAGCTATGGGCATAGAAACTGTCATACTCGGCGATGACTATGAAAAAACCATCTCGGAATGTGCAGAAAAAATGCGGAAAACAGAATGCATAACTGCACTTATCATCAGGAAAAACACTTTTTCCGAGTACCGATATATCCCCGAAAAAAGCGATCACAAGCTTACAAGGGAACAGGCACTGAGGGCGGCTGTTTCATGTCTCGGAGATGATGACATTATAATATCCACAACGGGAAAGACCTCACGGGAGCTTTATGAGCTGCGTGAAGCGGACAATTCCGGACACGCAAATGACTTTCTTACAGTAGGTTCTATGGGTCACGCATCATCGATAGCACTGGGACTCAGCCTGTCGTCCGACAAAAATATTTACTGCATCGACGGCGACGGCGCATTTCTCATGCATATGGGCGCAAATGCGGTAAATGCACAGACAGCGGGCGATAATTTCAAGTATATCGTCATTAACAACGGTGCGCATGAATCGGTCGGCGGACAAAAAACCGTCGGATTTGAAATAAGCATGAAAACAATACTCAAAGGCTGCGGATTTGAAGTCTGCGAAGCATATGACGGGGACGGCATAAGGTCGGGAATGTCACTGCTTTCGCACAAAAAAGCGGCAATGATAATCTACACAAAACAGGGTTCCAGGAGCGATCTCGGCAGACCGTCACTCTCCCCTGCGGAAAACAAAAAACGTATAATGGAGAAGCTGAAATGAAGGCACTGATATTCAATTCGGGAGTCGGAATGCGCATGGGTCCGCTTACCGCAGAACGGCCGAAATGCCTGCTTCCGCTTGCGGACGGCGAAACTGTTCTGTCCCGTCAGCTGCGCATTTTATCGGAAAACGGAATAAGCGAAGCCGTGATAACAACTGGCGGATATTCCGAGATGATATATGCCGAAGCGGTCAGATCGGGCATGAAAATAACTGCTGTCATGAACGAAAAATATGCGGAAACAAACTATATTTACTCGATGTATCTTGCGGAAAAATTTATTGCTGACGATGATATTCTTATGCTGCACGGCGATCTTGTTTTTGACGGCAGGATCGTATCAAAGCTTATGGATATGACGGGCAGTGCGTGCATCACCGACAGGACTGCGCCGCTCCCCGAAAAAGATTTCAAAGGCAGGATAAAAAACGGTAAGCTTTGTGAAGTTTCAGTCAGCATTTTCGGAGATGACTGCTTTGCGCTCCAGCCGATGTACAGACTTGAAAATGCCGCTGTAAGGGCGTGGTGCGGAAAGGTCAGCGAGTTTGTAAATGCGGGAAAAACCAATGTTTATGCGGAAAATGCGCTGAACATGACAGCCGAAGAGCTTGACATAAAAGAGGTATCATACAGCGGGATATTCGTAAGCGAGATCGACACCGCCGAGGATTACAAAAACGTTTTGAACGGAGAATTATTTTATGAGCGAACAAGCAATTTTAAATGATCTGAATGGATTTGAAAAGTTTATATCGGGGCTTGACACTGACAGGATAATGCTTGTCTGCGGAAATTCAGCAAAGCTTTTCGGTGCGGATAAATATTTTTCGGATATTGAAAAACACACGGGAAAAAGCTTTGTGAGATTTTCCGATTTCACGCCCAATCCCGATTATATGTCGATTGAAAACGGTGTCAGATACTTTAACGAAAACAATTGCGGCGCTGTTATCGCAGTCGGCGGAGGAAGTGCGATCGACACTGCAAAATGCATAAAGCTTTACGCATATGCGGATAATGACAGCTGCTTTCTGAAACAGAAAATTATCCCGAATGATATCCCGCTTATCGCAGTGCCTACAACAGCGGGTTCGGGCAGCGAGGCAACACACTTTGCCGTGATATATCACAATGGCGAAAAGCAGTCGGTCGGCGATGATTCGGCACTTCCCTGCGCTGTTCTGGTTTATCCCGATGTGCTGAAAGCTCTGCCCGAATATCAGCGGAAAGCCACTATGCTTGATGCATTCTGCCATGCCGCCGAAGCGTTCTGGTCGGTAAATGCCAATGAGGAAAGCAGAAAGTATTCCGAAGCTGCGATACGGATGATATTTGAAGCAAAGGACGGATATCTGTCCAACGAAAGCAGCGGGAACAGTAAAATGCTCCATGCAGCGAATATCGCAGGAAAAGCAATAAACATCGCAAGGACCACAGCAGGTCACGCAATGTGTTACAAGCTTACAACGCTTTTCGGTCTTGCTCACGGTCATGCGGCGGCACTATGTGTTGATGCGCTTTTTCCCCTCATATGTGAAAGAGCTGACAGCAAACTTTCGGAAACGCTTTATCGGCTGGCTGATGCTATGGGCTGCGGCACACCTGCCGATGCCTGCGGAAAATTCTCGGAGCTTGTGAGCTCATTGGAGCTTTATATTCCAAAAGCGGACGAAGAAATTATCAATATCCTGACAAGCTCGGTCAATGTCGAAAGGCTGAAAAATACACCCGTTCCTATCTCAGCGGACGACATAAAAAAGCTTTACCGACAGATACTTCAATAAAAACGAACTGCCGCACTATTGCACGGCAGTTCGTTTTTATTGAAGGAGATTGTATTGTATTTCATCAGAAGCCGCAAGCCTTGGCAATAAAGTCAGTGTCTGCGGTCTTGGTATCGCTGAAGTTGACACCCGCACATCTTACGGCGGAAAAATGAACGATGTCCGATCTTTCCTCGGGACGAACGGTGTAATCCTTGATAGCGTCCTTGCCGAGATCTTCGATCTCCTCAAAATAACCTATGTAGTTCCTCAAAAAGTTTTCATGCAGATTTAACATAAATTCGTCCTCCTTTAACCGCTGTGCGGTCTGTATTTCTTTTGTGATTATATTATAGCATGACATATCCCGAAAGTCAATTTACAGTTTGGATATAAAAACGTTTCAGATAATTACAAATTGATAACAGCTGATTACAACACTCACAGCAAATTGACATTTCGGGAAATTTGTGATAAGATTGAAATAATGATAATTTTAACAGCTTGGAGGTATGTCATGGGCAGCATAACAGAAAACTATGTAAGCGGAAGCTATGCCGTCGGAACTGAAACCTTTTCATTCACTGACACAGGCAGAAAGGAGATCCTCGGCAATGCCGCTGGATACAGAAAGATCGCTGTAAGAATGTATTATCCCGTTTTCAGAGAAAATGTTTCAGGAAAGAAAAATGCACCGGTTCTTTCCGAGCGCAAGGCAAAAGCGGTCTGCAAAGCATATTTCATCAGAAAAATCAGCGTTGAAATGATGACTGCCAATTATTATGAAAATGTACCGATCGCAGATGATGCCAAATTTCCTCTGATACTTTTTAATCACGGATATAATAGTTATATTGAGGCAAACACTCGCCTATGCATTGACATTGCTTCACACGGATATATCATCGCATCTGTCGGACATTCATATGAAGCTGTTGAAACTGACTTTGACAGCGGAAGCTGCGTTTTATATGACAAGCACATAAACAAGATGATGTTTACCAGTATCCCGGGGGCGATGTTTGCACAAAGCAAGCTGCTGAAAAAGAAGCTGTCACCCGAAGAAGCATATGCTGAATTCTGTGCATTTCAGAACAAGTATACACCGTTCATAAAGGGGCGTGTTTCCGAATGGGAAAAAGATAATTTATCCGCTCTCGCAGAGATAAAAAAACGTTATGCCGCATATATAGACAGCTCATGCGGAACAGGGGTTTCCGGACACTCTCTTGGCGGTGCTGAAGCGTACAATCTCTGCATGAATGATCCTGAATTTACCTGCGGAATCAACATTGACGGCGCACTTTTCGGTGATTACGGCGAAAAAAGCATGGAACGTCCTTTTTATCAGATATGCTGCAAAGAAAATTTCAATGCTGAAACAAAACCCATGCTTAATTCAAATGCTCCTGTTTATTATGCGATCTTTGAAAATATGAAGCACATTGGATTTACCGATGCAAAATTCTTTTTATCCGCTGCCAATATTGTCGGGAAAATGGACGGAAATATCATGCACAGACATCTTTCGGATATTCACATAAAATTCTTCAACAAATATCTGAAAGGTGCTGACATAAATATGCCTGTAGGTGAATCTGACGGAGTAATTTATAAATAAATCTATGGAGAGAAAAAATGTACAGAATAATTTTCGTCTGCCACGGCAACATATGCCGTTCGCCGATGGCTGAATTTATCATGCGCGATATGCTGAAAAAAGAAGGAATGTCGGACATGGTATCAGTCGATTCGGCTGCCACAAGCACCGAGGAGATCGGCAATCCCGTCCACTGCGGGACAAAAAGAATACTTTCGGAAATGGGCATTTCCTGCGCACTCAAAACCGCCGTTCAGCTCACACGCTCCGATTATGGAAAATATGACCTTATCATCGGAATGGACAGTGCCAATATCCGCAATATTCTGAGGATAACAGGCGGCGATCCCGAAGGAAAGGTGCATAAGCTGCTCCAATTTGCAGATATGGACCGCGATGTCGCCGATCCGTGGTATACGGGAGATTTTGAAACAACAAAGCGCGATGTTGTGACAGGCTGCACGGCGCTGATAAAATATCTGAAAGGATCAAATTAAAATGAAAAAAGCTGTTCTTTTTGATCTCGACGGAACTCTCTGGGATTCCGGCGAGACTGTAATTTCCGCATGGAATGATGCACTTATTGCACAGGGACTGGAAAAATACACGAAAACCGTCAGCGATATGCACAGCTACATGGGCAAGACTCTGCCCGTTATCGCTGAAATGCTCCTCCCCGACATTCCCGAAAAGGAACGCATGGAGATAATCGGAAAATGCTGCAAAGAGGAGACAAAGCGCCTTGCCGTAACAGGCGGAAAGCTTTATCCCGAACTTGAAAACACGCTGAAAAAGCTGTCGGAAAAATATTTTCTCGGAATAATCAGCAATTGTCAGAACGGTTATATCGAGACATTTTTTAATGTCCACGGCCTTGGATATCTTTTCAGCGACACTGAATGCAACGGCGGAACAGGTCTGTCCAAGGGTGAAAACATCGCCCTCGTGATAAAGCGAAACAACATTGACAAAGCTGTTTATGTAGGCGATACTATATTGGATATGCAGGCGGCAGATGAAGCCGGCGTTCCTTTTATCCACGCAGCATACGGATTCGGCAAGCCTGACAGAGAAACGGAAAAGATTGCTTCGATCAGTGAGATACTGACTGCTGCGGATAAAATGTTAAATTAAAAAATATGCAGTATCATTTATTATGGTACTGCACTTTTTTTGAGAAATTTCACGAAACCTCTTGACATTCAGTATTATATGATATATAATATAATTCACAAGGACATATTATCTATAAATAACGAAAGGAATGGTCAATATGACAAACGAAAAAATGAGTGAATCCACGCTTATCAATCTGCTCGACAGCTGTTACCGCAGTGCTATCGACGGAATGGCAGGCAATCCTTCAGCAAAGGCTCTGGCTGATGAATTTCTGCAGAAGGAAGGCGGAAATGTTAAGGCAGCGGCAAAGCGTCTTATCGGAATGCAGAAGGTACTCTGCGGCGGCGCCGGCTTCCTGACCGGAGTGGGCGGACTTATCACTGCTGTTGTTGCTGTACCCGCTGACATAGCAGGAACTGTTTATATGCAGCTGAGAATGATCTGCGCTATCGCATACATGGGCGGATTTGATCCCGAGAATGAAAATGTCAGATCGCTTGTATATGCATGCCTGGCAGGAGTTCCCACTGACAAATATATCACGACCGAAAGTGATGTTTACGACATTCCGATAGAGGTTTCACGGGAAATAAACCGCGAGGCTATGTACAGACTGCTCTCTAAGGCAGGCACAAGAGGTGCAGCATCTATTTTCAAGATGGCTCCTATTCTCGGCGGTGCGATCGGTGCTTTCCTTGATGTTTCCATAGCAGGAACAGTTGCTGACAATGCTTTGAAGGTATTTATCAGGGAATAATACTGAATTACGGAAAATTCCACACCGCAAAACCGCATAAAAATCAATGCTTCTCATATGCATCTTCCTCAGGCATATGAGAAGCATTTTTTCATTTATTGGGTCACATCTATTGACAACGCAGAAGTCAATGTTTTATCAGAAAATAAAAAAATCCTCCATGCTTCGAAAAACATGGAGGGGCAATATTAAAAAACCATTAGAATTATACAGCCTCGGTATCAATCCTCGTCCTCTTCCTCAGGCATATCCCAGTTGTGATATACATTCTGAACATCGTCGTTATCTTCAAGATGTTCAAGGAGAAGACCCATCTTTCTGATAGCGTCCTCATCTGTAAGGGTTGTATATGTTGCAGGTATCTTCTCTACCTCTGCGGAAAGGACTGTATAGCCCTTTGCTTCAAGTGCTTCTCTTACTGCACCGACATCGGAAGGCTCTGCCTCGATCTCAATAGCCTCATCGTCCATGGAGAAATCGGATGCGCCTGCATCAAACACGTCATCCATTACCTTATCCTCGTCATAGCCCTTATTTTCGATAACAAGGATACCCTTATCGGAGAACATGAAGGATACACAGCCTGAAGTGCCGAGGTTTCCGCCGAACTTATCGAAATAATGACGGATATCGCCTGCTGTTCTGTTCTTATTGTCAGTCAGAGTTTCAACGATAACGGCAACTCCGCTCGGACCGTAGCCCTCGTAAACGTTAGCCTCGTAGCTTGTCTTGTCGCCGTCGCCCATTGCCTTCTTGATAACTCTGTCGATGTTATCGTTGGGGACGTTGTTGGACTTAGCCTTTGCGATAAGATCACGCAGCTTGCTGTTGTTGTTGGGATCTCCGCCGCCTTCCTTTACGCATACAGCGATCTCACGTCCGATCTTTGTGAAGACCTTGGCTTTTGCTCCGTCTGTTGCTTCCTTTTTTCTCTTGATATTGTTCCATTTGGAATGACCTGACATGGTTTAATCTCTCCTTAAATTAAAATGTGGTATATATATCGCCGTGTCCGCAGAAAATTCTTTCCGGAACAAGGTCAAAAATTCTTCTGAATGAGCGTTTTGCAGCCTTGGGGCTTTCACACATCGGCATTTCGCACAAACGTCCTCTGAAATTCACAGCAGCATCTCCGCAGTAAATATCAGTGCCGTGAACAAAGCCTACCGAACCTCTTGTATGTCCGTCCAGCGAGATTATATCGCCCTCGATGCCAAGAGCCTTCACGGCTTCATCGGCACTGTCCTCCTCGGCAAACAGCAGCTTATCTCTGCTCGGCAGATCTGCGCAGTGAACTCTGCGTTCAAGTATCATATCCATGACCTTTCCGACAGGATTGAGATAGTAGCAGCCCCTGCTCATATTATCAAGCACGAGATTGCAGTCATACTTGCTGATTATAACGGGCGCATTGTACAGCTCGGAAAAATATTTTGCATTCTGGCTCTGGTCAATATGTCCGTGCGTCAGCATAATAAGCTTTACATTATAATGAGTAAGCCATGTTTCTATGTAATCACGGTATTTCAGACTGCCGGTATCTATCAGCATATCGCCCTTTTCGCCCCTGATGACATAGCAGTTCACATTTTCGCATGAGCAAAGGTTAACATTTTCAGCACCGATCATTTTCCTTTTCCTCCCCCGAATTCCATATTACATCAAAAAGCTCGCTTATGCGCTCGGATGCACCTGTCAGATACAGATAGCCGAAAAGGCTTTCAAGACCTGTTGCACGGCGGTAATCCACTGCGTCGGAGCTTTTCGGCGGTGTATGACCGCCCGCATTACGTCCGCGCTTGTACACGGCAAGCTCGTCCTCGGTAAGCATATCCTCGACTGCGGCGACTCCCGATGACTGATAGGAAGCACGCACTCTCTCCACCGCCAGCTTATGCAGCTTATTCACGGGCATATTCGCCGTCAGAACAAGACGCTCTCTTACAAGCTGCTCATAGACCGCATCCCCGAGAAAAGCAAGCGTCAGCGGACTGTACTGCATCGCCGAATGTCTGTCTAATGTTACCATACACGAACCTCCGTCAGCGCACGACAGCGTACATTGCGCAGTCGTGATATTCGCCCATTTTATAAGCGGATTTTCTCATTATGCCCTCCAGCTGATAGCCTGCTTTTTCAAGCACTCTGCATGAGCCGACATTATCCGCAAAGGTTATGGCATAGAGCCTTACGACATCATAATTATCGAAATAATATTCCGTAAAAAGCTTTACGGCACCTGTCATAATGCCCATTCCCCAGTATTTTTCGTCTAGCCAATAGCCCAGCTCGGCACTTTTGCAGGAAACGTCGTCCTTGGCGGATGCACCTACAAATCCCACAAATTCGTCGTCGGCAAATATCGCCTTTGAACATATGCCGTCCATATCACGGCAGACTCTTATGTAGCGCTCCGCACTGACCTGCGAACAGGGGTGCGGGAACATATCCCTCTGATATCGGGCGATGTTAATATTGTTCGCAACTCTCGCAAAATCCGCAGAGTAGCTTGATGACCAGTCACGCAGAGCAATATACATAAAAAGCACCCCGAAAGCGGATCAGAATACGAAATCGAATTCAAATCCGAATATATCAACGGTATCTCCCTCTTTGATACCCATTTCTTCAAGCTTGTCAATGATACCTGTATTGCGCAGGACTCTCTGGAAATACTGCATAGATGAATAATCGTCCATATCAACGGTACGCATAACGCTTTCGAGCCAAGGTGCTTCGACATAGAACACGCCATCGTCGCCTCTGGTGACCTCGAACCTCTGTCCGACGCCCGCCATCTCGTCAAGATCAGCCTGAGTAAGCGGCTGAGCCTCGTATTCTCTGATAGGCGGCAGCTTGTCCAGCTCCGCAGATACGGCGTTTATAAGCTCCTTAGTACCCTGAGCGGACGCTGCGGATATCTCAAAGTAAGGTATCCCCTTATCCTCGATATATTTTCTGAAATCCGCCTTCATTTCTTCATCTGCAATATCGCATTTGTTCGCCGCAACGATCTGCGGACGGACAGCGAGATCCTCGCTGAAGTTTGCAAGCTCTCTGTTAATTATCTCATAATCTTCCTTGGGATCACGTCCCTCAATGCCCGAAACATCGACAACATGAACGATAAGACGGCATCTGTCAACATGACGGAGGAACTCATGACCAAGACCTACTCCGTCCGAAGCACCCTCGATAAGTCCCGGGATATCCGCCATAACAAAGGATTTTCCCTCGGAAACGCCCACAACTCCGAGAACTGGAGTAAGCGTTGTAAAGTGATAGTTTGCGATCTTTGGCTTTGCGGCGGATACCACTGAGATAAGCGTGGATTTTCCGACATTCGGGAATCCTACAAGTCCGACATCAGCAAGAAGCTTGAGCTCAAGGATAACCTCAAACTCCTGTCCGGGAAATCCCGGCTTTGCAAATCTCGGTATCTGACGTGTAGGAGTCGCAAATCTGGCATTTCCCTTACCGCCCTTGCCGCCCTTTGCGACGGTCTTAGGCTCCTCTGTGGATATATCGGCAAGAATTCTTCCCGTATTTGCGTCCTTTATGACTGTTCCTCTCGGTACCTTTATAACGAGATCGGGCGCATTTCTGCCTGTGCAGTTCCTCGCACCGCCGTTCTCGCCCTTTTCCGCAAAATATTTTCTTTTGTATCTGAAATCAAGCAGCGTTGACAGGTTATCATCAGCAGCAAAAACAATGTCGCCGCCTCTGCCGCCGTCGCCGCCGTCGGGACCGCCCGATGCAACATACTTTTCACGGTGGAACGAAACCGCTCCGTCTCCTCCGTCGCCTGCTTTGATCCTGATTTTTGCCTTATCTACGAACATTTTATACCTCTTTTCTCCGCAGGCAATTTCTGCGGCTCGGAAAGCCCTGCATACAAAAAGGGGCGGGGCATAACCCCACCCCTGATTATTCGCACAACCCATTATGGGTTAACCCGATCATGGGTTAGCATATGCAAAATCAGTCAGCGTATACGCTTACCTTCTTGCGGTCACGTCCGACACGCTCGAACTTTACTGTTCCGTCGATCTTAGCGAACAGAGTATCATCGGAACCGCGTCCTACGTTTTCACCTGCGTGGATATGAGTACCTCTCTGTCGAACGAGGATATTGCCGGCAATTACTGCCTGACCGTCAGCTCTCTTGACACCAAGTCTCTTGGACTCGGAATCACGGCCGTTCTTGGTAGAACCCATTCCCTTTTTATGAGCAAAAAACTGCATGGAAATTCTAATCATTTCAGTTACACCTCCGTAATAGATAACTTAATCGTTCCCTTGTAATCCTGCGAGATTATTTCAAGATGAGTTTTCAGACTTTCAATAAGCTGAAACGAACATTCATCTGCTCCGCAGTAATCCGTAAGCATCAGTGATATCCTGTTTTCATCCGCACTGACCTCTGCATCGTTCCCGAAGAAATCGGTTATCGTATTGCATGTCAGCTGAACAGCCGAAGAGACCGCAGCGCACACGATGTCGCTGCCTGCCTCGGCATATCCCGAATGTCCGGAAACACTGAAACCACTCAGCAGACTCTGTTTTCTGTAAAAAACAGCGTTGATCATGATCAAGCCTTGATAGCGTCGATTCTGACCTTAGTATAGGGCTGTCTGTGACCCATTTTTCTGCTGGAGCTCTTCTTAGGCTTGTAAGTGAAGACTGTGATCTTCTTGGACTTACCATTCTTGATAACCTTAGCCTCTACGGATGCGCCGGAAACATAAGGAGCGCCAACCTCCAGACCTGAATCCTTGCCTACTGCGATAACCTTATCAAAAGTAACTGTCTCGTCAGCCTCTGCTCCGAGCTTCTCGATGAAGATCTCATCGCCTTCGTTTACCTGATACTGCTTACCGCCTGTTTCAATAACTGCGTACATTTTACGGCACCTGCCTTTTCACAAAACTCGCTACAACGGGCGGTGCATCAATAATGCACACTTTAACAAGCCCGACATATGCGGCTTTATTATTCTAACACATCGGCATCCGATTGTCAAGGGATTTTTCCTAAAAAACCGATATTTTTTCATTTTGTTCAATTTTTTACGTGCTTCTGTTCCGATTTTTGAGTATACATATTATATATACGGATTTTTCCGCGGCATATTCCCGAAAAATCTATTGACATCGGCATATTTCCATTGTATAATATAATTACTAATTGATACTTATTACTGATAACGGAGATTATTATGAGAAACACCATACAGCGAAGCATTGTGCTTTCAGCAGTCAGGGCGCTAAAGACCCATCCGACCGCCGAAGAAATATATCGTGAGATCAACGCTGCTCACCCGAACATCAGCCGAGGCACAGTCTACCGAAATCTGAATGTACTTGCGGAACAGGGTACTATACTGCGTGTGCTTATCCCCGATGCAGCCGACCGCTTCGATTTCAACACTGTCGGTCATTATCATTTCAGATGCAGGGAATGTGACAGAGTGACCGATGTCGATTATCCGTATCAGGCGGATATCAACAGCGAAATAGCCCGAAAATACGGCTGCGAAGTTACCGAACACACGATAGTTTTCAGCGGAAGATGTGCAGAATGCATAGCCAAAGACAGGATCGTAATGATAGAATAGGATCAAGCCCCGTCGGATACCGGCAGGGCTTTTTTGTCAGCAGCTTATAATAATGGTACGGGTTCAAATGGTTTCACTTAAAAGCGAAAACATATTTATCCGTCCGTCAAACGGGAAATTATATAGCATTCCAAATAAAGCAAAAAGCAAATACACAGCCCCATGCGTTCCCTGTTTTCTTTCTTACGATCAGCATTCCATAGATTGCGATAAATGTCGTAATGATCTCTACAATTCCCCAAAAAGAAATGCTGAATGGGTGAAATAAGATACAAATTATCGCACAAGTGATAGCTCCATAATCCAACCATTGATTATTTGAAGGATATCTTCTATTGATCTTCTCGCAAATAACAGCATAGTTAAATCCCTCGAAAAATCCCCATACAATAACTATCAGAAACATACCTATTATTGAAAACGGGATGCCGCTTGCAATTACATTGTCAGTAATTAAAATACTGAAAGGGTGATAACCGTTGAATCGACCTGATAAAAAAATATAACAGACAGAAGGGATAAAGCATATGATCGTCCCAAGGATCGCTTTAAAAATATTTTTCAGTGTCAGCCCAAAGTTTGTAAATTTTTCCTTCCGCCAAATACAAACGATCGTAATTCCCAGTCCGGCTACACCAAATTGGACAACTGCATTGAGAAAAAGTCTTGGAATAACAGAAATGCTATCATCTTTAACAAAATCCATGATCTGATTTTCCATTATTGCATAACAAAAGAAAACCCCTAAAGTAACCAGCAATATGATCCAAAGATCAATGTCTAATCGTTTTTCTTCCGCTGAAAGCTGTCGTTTCTTCATATATATCCTCCTCCGTCAACAGTTGATAATATCGATACGGGTTCAAATGTTTTCACTTAAAAGCGAAAACATATTTATCCGTCCGTCAAACGGGAATTTATTTGTTAATCGATCTGATAGCAAATAACTCATTAAATCCATAATTCCATTTCCCCGGAATCATAAAAACCAAATTTTTCATACAAATGCTTTCCTGCTGCCGAAGGTTTTAGTTTTATAGTTTTAACACCTTTGCTCTTCAACCATTTAATCAGTTCTTCTATTATTTTTGAAGCATAACCATTTCTTCTTTTTTCAGGAATACAATACACATCAATTATATATCCATACATTGGAGTTTTAAAGAAACAAAACGGAACATCTTCCTTAATTACTGCACCGCCACACGCAACAATACTATTGTTTTCATATACCAAATAATGACAGC
>USNJ01000029.1 GCA_900556055.1 uncultured Ruminococcus sp. | reverse complement strand
CTTGCGAGGGCGACCAGCCCTTGCCAAAGCCCAAGGGCTGGACCCCAACGCTTTTTAGTTTGGGTGCGGGTCTGTGGTTGCTGTTCACCTGAACCTAAAAAGCAAAAATGAACCGCACAAAATCTGTGCGGTTCACAAACAAAAAGCAAAGTCCCCTTTGCGCGGACGCTTGACTATATCACTCCACAATAGTAAGGCGACGGTTTACTGCGCCGTATCGCGGAAAAACAGTGCGGACGCCGCACCGCGGAAAACCCGCGGGGGCTCCCCGCTATTGCATCGAAGATACGTTTATTCTGTTCAGCGCTCTTTTCAGCTTTGCTTCGGCTCTGTCCATGCTCTCTCTGCTCTCCTGTGCTTCAAGACGGCGGCGTGCGTCCTCCGCAGACCGCTTTGCATGGTCAAGGTCGATCTCATCTGCCCATTCTACGGCATTAGCTAAGATCGTCGCCTTGTTCCCGCCTACCTTCAGAAGTCCGCCCGATACTGCGGCGGCTCTGAATGTGCCGTCCTCCTGCCTGACCTTCAGCGGCCCTGCGGGAAGTGCGGCTACCAGGCTTGTATGATGCGCAAGTATACCGATATCTCCGCCCGATGTGCGGACGGTTATCTGTGTCGTTTCGCCCGAGAAAAATGTCTTTTCGGGCGTTATGATCTTAAGCTCAAAGGGTGAAGCCATAGCTTATCTCCCCCTTACTTTTCTGCCAAAGCTTTCGCTTTTTCAAGCACGTCGTCGATCGTTCCCGCAAAGAGGAATGCCGACTCGGGGATATCATCATGCATACCGTCGATGATCTCCTTGAAGCCCCTGACAGTTTCCTTCAGCGGCACGAACTTACCCTTCATACCTGTGAACTGCTCAGCTACATGGAACGGCTGAGAAAGGAATCTCTGGATCTTTCTTGCACGGCTTACTGTCAGCTTATCCTCATCGGAAAGCTCGTCCATACCCATGATAGCGATGATATCCTGAAGCTCTGTGTATCTCTGGAGGATAGTCTGAACGCCTCTTGCTACCTCGTAATGCTCCTGTCCAACGATATCGGGATCGAGGATCTTCGATGTCGAATCAAGCGGATCAACAGCGGGGAAAATACCCAGCGATGAAATAGCTCTCGAAAGAACCGTTGTAGCATCGAGGTGTGCGAATGTTGTTGCAGGTGCGGGGTCTGTCAGGTCATCGGCAGGCACGTAAACAGCCTGAACCGAGGTGATGGATCCCTTGTTTGTGGACGTGATCCTCTCCTGGAGAGCGCCCATTTCCGTTGCCAGTGTAGGCTGATATCCAACGGCGGAGGGCATACGTCCGAGAAGTGCGGAAACCTCAGAGCCTGCCTGTGTGAAACGGAAGATATTGTCGATGAAGAGAAGAACGTCCTGTCCCTCAACGTCACGGAAATACTCCGCCATAGTCAGTCCCGAAAGACCTACTCTCATTCTTGCTCCGGGGGGCTCGTTCATCTGACCGTAAACGAGAACGGTCTTGTCGATAACGCCCGACTCGGTCATCTCTGTGTAAAGGTCGTTGCCCTCACGGGTACGCTCGCCAACACCTGTGAATACGGAGATACCGCCGTGCTGGTTTGCGACGTTGTTGATAAGCTCCTGGATAAGGACCGTCTTGCCAACGCCTGCGCCTCCGAACAGACCGATCTTACCGCCCTTCAGGTAGGGGCAGATAAGGTCGATTACCTTGATGCCTGTTTCGAGGATCTCATTTGCGGGAGCAAGCTCCTCATAAGTCGGAGCTTCACGGTGGATAGGCCATCTCTCATTTGTTTCGGGAGCGGGCTTATTGTCAACAGGCTCGCCCAGCAGATTGAAGATCCTTCCCAGCGTATTCTTTCCGACGGGAACTGTGATAGGCTTGCCCGTATCAACAGCTTCAACGCCTCTTACAAGGCCGTCCGTCGAACCCATAGCGATACATCTTACAACGTCGTCGCCGTTATGCTGAATTTCTATTGCATTAAGCAGCTTGGGAAGATTGTCCTGATCGAACTGCACGTCAACAACTGCGCCGATGATCTGAACAACCTTGCCGATATTATTCTGCGGCATATAATCATCCTTTCCGAACCGTGCGGACACGGCTCATAGTCCGAAGATTTATCCTCGGAAATGTCATTTCCATGCTGTCCGGCGGATCATTCCCCGCCTGCGGAGCCGCCGACGATCTCGGTGATCTCCTGAGTGATAGATGCCTGTCTTGCACGGTTATACATAAGCGACAGATCGGAGATCATCTCCTCTGCGTTATCCGACGCATTCTCCATAGCCGAACGTCTTGAAGCCTGCTCGGAAGCGAAGCTGTCAACGATAGAGCAGAAGAGAACGCCCGTGATATAGCCGGGGACGATACTGTTGAACACTGCCGAAGCCGACGGCTCGTAGATGGGCAATGCTCTCGGCCCGCTTGCTTTTTCCGCTTTTTTGACCTCAACGGGGAGGATCTTCATGTTCTTTGCGACCTGTGCGATAGGCGAAACATACTCTGTATAGAAAAGCTCTGCGCT
The DNA here is from genome assembly GCA_900556055.1 of uncultured Ruminococcus sp. GTDB lineage: Bacteria > Bacillota > Clostridia > Oscillospirales > Ruminococcaceae > UMGS1889. Next base: position 12,631 of record USNJ01000029.1, on the reverse strand, counting down.
TTTTATATCGCCCTTCAGGAACGGATCTATCACGGAATTTGCGATACCCGAAGCCTCATAGATGTTAAGTTCCTCTGCGACATTCGGAAATCTGCCTGTCATGTTATATCCGCGCTTATCGAAATATTCGACGGATTTCTTGCCGACTGCAAGCACCTCGACGTTCTCCCTGCCGCCCAGCTCCTCTATCCTCGATTCCGCAAGACGGAATATGTTGGCATTGAAGCCGCCTGCGAGGCCTCTGTCGCCCGCAACGACGATAAGCAGCGTTCTGCCGAGCTTTGAGCGTTTTGTAAAGGGCGAAAGGAAGCCCTCGTTCTCCGCCTGTATCTCGCACATCGTATCGTATAAAGCGTTGAAATAAGGACGGGCGTTATCCGCCTTTTCCTTGGCTTTTCTGAGCTTTGAGGAAGCGACCAGCTCCATAGCCTTCGTTATCTGCATGGTCGATTCTACGCTCTTTATTCGGCGCTTTATAACCTTCATATTTCCGGAAGCCATATTAAAACGCCTCCCTTATCATACTTTTTCAGACAGGAATTTCTTTACGAATTCGCCGATAGCCTCGTTCATAGCTGTCTTGTTATCCTCTGTGAGATCCTTAGTTTCCTTGATGGAGGAGATGATCTCGGGGTGTGAGGAATCAATATATTCAAACAGCTCTGTCTGGAAATCATTTACCATTTCAAGCGGGATCTCCTTGAGGAATCCGTTTGTTACGGCATAGATGATGATTACCTGATGCTCGACTGTAAGAGGAGAATTTCTGCCTTGCTTCAGGACTTCAACAACTCTTTCGCCGAGCGCAAGACGATCCTTTGTATCCTTATCGAGATCGGAACCGAACTGGGAGAATGCCTGAAGCTCTCTGTACTGCGAATATGTCAGCTTCAGCGAGCCGGAAACCTTCTTCATAGCCTTGATCTGCGCAGCGCCGCCGACACGGGATACGGAGATACCGGGGTTTACAGCAGGACGAATGCCTGAGTTGAAGAGGTCTGTTTCGAGGAATATCTGACCGTCGGTGATGGAAATAACGTTGGTCGGGATATAAGCGGAAACGTCGCCTGCCTGAGTTTCGATGATAGGAAGTGCAGTCAGCGAGCCGCCGCCGTAATTCTCGTTAAGGTTGCACGCACGTTCGAGAAGTCTGGAATGGAGATAGAAAACATCTCCGGGGTAAGCTTCACGTCCGGGCGGTCTTTTAAGCAGCAGAGAAAGCGTACGGTAAGCTACCGCCTGCTTTGACAGATCGTCATAAACGATCAGAACATCTCTGCCGTTGTCGAGGAAATACTCACCCATTGCGCAGCCCGAATAAGGTGCGATATACTGAAGCGGAGCAAGCTCTGACGCAGTAGCGGATACGACGATGGTATAATCCATTGCGCCGTTCTTTTCGAGTGTTTCAACGACATTTGCGACAGTTGAACGCTTCTGACCTATTGCGACATAGATACAGATAACGTCCTGTCCCTTCTGATTGATGATAGTATCGAGGGCGATAGCGGTCTTACCCGTCTGTCTGTCGCCGATGATAAGTTCACGCTGACCTCTTCCGATAGGGATCATGGAGTCGATAGCCTTGATACCTGTCTGGAGCGGAGTGTCAACGGATTTTCTTGTAATGATACCGGGCGCAACACGCTCGATAGGTCTTGTTTCCTTTGCATAGACAGCACCCTTGCCGTCGATAGGCTGACCGAGGGCATTAACTACACGTCCGAGCAGCTCTTCGCCGACGGGGACGGAAACGATCTTTCCTGTACGGCGAACCGTGTCGCCTTCCTTGATATTGACATCGGAGCCGAGAAGAACGGCACCTACGAAGTCTGTTTCAAGGTTCAGCGCCATTCCGAAAACGCCGCCGCCGAAATCAAGCAGCTCATTGGACATACACTTTTCAAGCCCGTGGATCCTTGCGATACCGTCACCGACCGTTACGACCGTTCCGATGTCATCAAGCTCGAGCCTGGAACTGTAATTCCTGATCTGCTCTTTGATTATGCCTGTTATTTCATCAGGGCGTAAATCCATTTTTACACCAACCCTTCATCTGATTTTATGCCGTGAATGTTAAGCGATGCGTGATGAGATGCTTGCCTTGACAGCATCGAGCTTTGCACGCACCGAGCCGTCCGTCATGGTGTTGCCGTATCTTACGATAACGCCGCCCAAAATCGACGGATCGACCTTTTTGATAAGAATGATCTTTTTGCCGAGCTTTGAAGCCAGCTTATCCGAAAGCTTCTTTTCGAGAGCGGGCGAAAGCTCTTCAGCCGTTGTTACCGTGACTTCGGCTATGCCTGCCTTATCGTTGTACATTTCACGGAATGTGCCGGCGATCTTCTGAAGATACGCCGCTCTGCCCTTCTGTGTCACGAGGCAGAGAAAATTATAAACATCTGCGGAAAGTCTGCCGCCGAATATCTTTGAGATGACCGAAAGCTTATCCGCCTCGGAGACCGTAGGCGTGCAAAGAAGCTTTACAAGCTCAGGATTTTCTGCCAGCACCGCAGCTACCGCCTTAAGCTCACCGTTCACGTTCTCAGTGGAGTTATCCTCCTCGGAGATCTGAAAAAGAGCGTCGGCGTAGATCTTTTCAACTGATTCTGCCATCGGATCTATCCTTTCTCTGCGAGCTTATTTTTCGTCATCTTCACCGAATTCCGAAATAAAGTTTTCGATAAGTCTTTCGTGATCCTTGGGGCTGATTTCCTTTTCGACAACCTTTTCCGCAACCATGAGGGCGATGTCGGAGATCTCGTCCTTGATCTGATTAACAGCACGCTTCTTCTCCTTCTCGATGTCGGCATTTGCCTTCACGATAAGACCCGAAGCCTCGGTCTTTGCCTCAGCGATGATCTCATCAGAGCGGAGCTGCGCACGTTTTGTTGCGTTCTTGACAATTTCAGCGGACTCAGCCTTTGCATTTGCAAGCTTTTCCGTGTATTCCGTTTCAAGGCGTGACGCTTCGGTAAGCTTGTCATCAGCCTCTTTATATGTCTTTTCCACCTTTTCCTTTCGCTCGTCAAGGATCTTGTTGACGGGCTTGAACAGGAAATGCTTCAATACGAGGAACAATATCAGCGTATTAAGAAGCGTGGCGATCATAGTAACGGGGTCAATGGTCAAAAACGGTGTGTAATCTCCCGTTTTCACGGCTGTTTCTTCAAACATTGCGACTGTTCTCACAGCCGTGAGGGATAAAAATTCTCCCATTATCCTGCCTCCCGTATCTTATATTGCATATCCCGAAAAATCAGCCGAGATGCTTTAAGAACGGATTTACGAACAGGAGGATAAGACCTACAGCGAAGCCGTAGATACCTGTTGACTCGGCAACTGCGCATCCGATGAACATTGTTCTTGTTGCGTCGCCCTTAGCCTCGGGCTGTCTGCCGATAGTTTCGATAGCCTTGCCGACTGCGTAGCCTTCACCGATACCGGGTCCGATACCTGCGATCAGTGCAAGACCTGCGCCGATAGCCTGTCCTGCGAGTACGATGGCTTTCGCCATTACCATGTTATCTTCCATGTTTTTTTACCTCCAATTATCCAAGGATCAACTGCTTTAAACAGCTTCCTCTGTTTCGTTTGCACCTCCGACATTTATCATCGTCAGCATAATGAAAACATATGACTGGATGACGCCGGAGAACAGGTCGAAGTATACCGACAGAACAGCAGGTATTCCGACCGTGAAGAACGGTATGCTTATGCCCATCTTAGTTGTAATTACTCCGAGAGCGCCGTAAATGAGCGATGTGATGATCATACCGCCCGCAACGTTTCCGAAAAGACGGAACGCCATGGATACAGGCAGAGCCGCCTCACTTATGACATTCATCGGCATCATAAGCGCAACAGGCTCAAAGAAGCCCTTGAAGTAGCCGAGTATACCGTTGTTTTTGATCTTGAAGAATGTTATGAGCAAAAACGTCATAAGCGCCCACGTAAGTGTGACATTGATGTCTGCCGTCATGCTTCTGAGGCCGAGCATTCCGACCAGCGCACCGAGCAGCGCATATATAAATATGGTTGCGATATACGGTGCAAAATAGACCATATGTCCGCCCATCGTCTCCCTGACCATATTGTTCACAAAGGAAACAGCCCATTCCGCAAGCACCTGACGCTTGGTTTCGGGAACAGGCTTCAGGTTATGCGTCAGCACCTTGCAGATGATGGCGATAACAGCTATCAGCACCCAGCCGATGAGAACAGTTTCCGTGATAACAATGCCTTTTCCGATAGGAATGACAAAAGAGACTCTCGGACCGTAGACCTCAATATTCGTAAGCTTATCCTCCTTTCCTCGGGAAAATCGCACTGAGGGTGTAAATAAGCTTGGGATAGAGCAGCGAAACAACGGTGAGAACGCCGTCGAAAAGCTCGCTGCGGAACGCAAGCGCCATTGCCGCGCCCATAACCGCAAAACGGATAAAGTAGAATGTCAGCATATACCTCTTGGCGGACTTGCCCGAGCGTTCGACTGCACGTTCGGAGGAATATCCGAGAAGAGCCATATTTGCGAACATTGCCGCATTTCCGAGAAGAAGCCCGAGGACTGCCGCAAGGGTAAAGCCTCGGAACGGAACGGAGCAAAGGTAGAACAGAACATCGAGAGCAAGCGACGGCAGGGCGAGAAATTTAAGCTCGTCCATAGTCATTTTACTTATAAATCCCGGTTTCATCAGAATTTTCCGCCTCTCGATAAAGAACCATCCGCAGATAATCCGGCAGACAATTCTCTGATACTAGCATTATACCAAACTAGTGTTAAAAATGCAAGACAAAAAATAATCTTTTGTTATTTTTATATAATCCCACATCGGGAACAGCGCATTTTTATGATTTTTTTGGCAAAATGACTAACAGTCAGTTTTGCACCCGACAAAATGCCGCCCCATTATTATATGGAGCGGCGGGGGATTTATTTTGTTCAGCGGGAAAATTATCAGCCCTCCGCCTCCGCCCGTCTTGACAGCAGGCTTGCCATTGCGGCGAGGACCATTCCCGATGCGGATATCTTCACAGCCGACCGTGCGACCGAAACGAGCAGAACTCCGCCCAGCCCGCCGATGACAGCTCCTGCCGCCCACATGACCGCAGCGATGCCGAGCGTCAGCGCAAGCTGAGCCGCCTCCGCTTTGAATGTGTTTCCGCCGATGCGTTCCCTTGCCTGACCCAGCGTGCAGAAATATGCCGCTCCCATCACGGGCGCATAGACAGGCAGCAGCGAATATCCCGAAAGCTCCAGCATCCATATGACAGCCGCTATGAGTATCATCAGGCGGAACGAGGCTCTTTCAAACCTGCTCTTCCCCGACATTTTCCTTATCACGGCAAACATCGCCGCCGATATCAGCAGCTGCGGGATATGCATTATCAGCGCTGTTTTCAGGCTTTCGTTCAGCAGCAATGCGCCGTACATCAGCGCCGTATCTATGATCATGATGCCGAAAACGGCAGCCGCAAACACTGCGGATATCCCGAAAAAGCCTGCATTTCCGAAAATGTTCGGACGTTTTTCCGCAGTTTCTTCGGGCTTCGCAAAATTCCTGCCGATATCGGCTTTGCAGCCCTCGAATATCTCGTCGGGGATATCTGCATCGGACTGTATCTCCGCCGTTTTATCCGCATTGTTATATTGAAATCCTATCGTGATATCGCCGTCGGCAAGGGTGTTTTCATCGATCCTGCGGAACGTGTCGAACATTACCGATATCCTGCGGACGATATCCTCATAGCTGTCGGGCGAAATATCCGACAGCGTGCAGACAAATTTTTTCATGCTCAGCCTTTTCTTCTGAACGACTTGTGACGGTCGTTTCTTCTGTTATCGTTTCTGCCGTCATTCCTGCGGGGATCGTTTCTGCGGCGGCTGTCCTGCTTGTACGGTCTGCCGCTGCGGTCGTTTTTGCGTCCCTCGTAAAGCTTGACGGTGACACGCTGACCGTTTATCTTTCCGCCCGACATGGACTTTATGACGTGCTCCTTGTCCTCCTCGGGGACTTCAACTGTCGTGAACTTGTCGTAAATATCTATCTTTCCGAAGGATTTGCCGGACATTCCCGTAGCGTCGGCAAGTGCGCCGATGATGAAATTCGGTGCGATGCCTGCCGAGCGTCCTGCGGATATCTCGACCTTGACGGTCTTTACCTCGCCGCCCGCTGCATTTCTTACGGGACGTGAGCGCACAAGGTCGGGGATATTTCTCATTTCATCGCCCATCTTCATTCCGAGGAGAGCCGCTGCGATATCCTCAGCCGAAAGCCCTGTTTCGCCAATGAGCGAAGCCAGCTGCTCTTTGTATGCCTCGTATCTGCCTGCTTCAATGCCTGCCGACAGCTTTTCCGCCAGCTTTTCGGAGCGTGCCTTAACTATGTCGTCCCTTGTGGGAAGCTCACGCTCGGAGATATCCGCCTTGACAAATCTCGCAAGCTCTTTAAGCTCGTGTATCTGTCTTCTGCCGCCTGCGAGGGTGTATGCGCAGCCTGTTTTGCCCGCACGTCCCGTTCTGCCTATCCTGTGGATATAATACTCGTTATCCTGCGGGATATCGTAGTTGAACACTGCATCTATGCCGTCAATGTCGATCCCTCTTGCTGCCACGTCCGTTGCGATAAGAATGTTTATCCTGCCCGATTTGAATGCATTAAGAGTCTGCGTTCTGCTCTGCTGCTTCATATCGCCGTGAAGTCCCGCCGCACGGAATCCCTTGGACACGAGAGAATCCGTCAGCTCATCGACCATTTTCTTTGTGTTGCAGAAAACCATAGACAGCTTAGGCTCAAGGGATCTCAGCAGAAGAACAAGAGCGTCCGTCTTTCTTCCCATCGGCACATCATAATAGTACTGCTCAACGCTTTCGACCGTCATCGACTTTGATGCCGCCTTTATCAGCACGGGGTCATTCTGGAAGCGGTCTGTTATCGCCATTATCTCGGGCGGCATAGTCGCCGAGAAAAGCACGGTCTGACGCTCCTCGGGGACGCTCACGAGGATATCCTCTATATCCTCACGGAATCCCATATCGAGCATTTCGTCCGCCTCATCGAGAATTACAGTCTTCAGCTGTTCGAGATGCAGAGTATGTCTTCTGAGATGATCCATTATTCTTCCGGGCGTGCCGACTACTATATTCACGCCTCTTTTAAGGTCGGTTATCTGCTTTTCGATATTTGCGCCGCCGTATATAGCGCACGCCTTTACCCACGGGCAGTATGCGGAGAATTTGTTTATCTCTGCGCACGCCTGCATCGCAAGCTCTCTTGTCGGGCACATGACCAGCACCTGAACTCCCTTTCTGTCCCTGTCAATGCTGTTTACGGCAGGCAGACCGAATGCTGCGGTCTTTCCCGTTCCCGTATGCGACTTTCCTATGAGGTCACGCCCCGAAAGCATCACGGGGATAGCCTGCGACTGGATATCCGTTGCCTCCGCAAATCCCATATCCTCGACTGCCTTTAATATTTCGGGGGAAAGCCCCAGTTCGCTGAAATTCATAATCAACAAAAGTTCCTTTCAAAATTATAAGGCGTGACGGACGGGATCCGTACAGAATTTTCGTGATCCCGTGCCGCACGCCTGTTTTATTTATCTTTACATACCACGCAGTTCTTGCCGCTGCCCTTGCCGATATAAAGCCGCCTGTCCGCAGCCGCTATCACCTGCTCCGACCGCTGATCGTGACAATCCTCGGCAGCTGCTGCACCGAAGGTCATGGTTATCCTCGGGTGATCCGTGCCGAAGCAAAAATCCTTCCGCTCTACCGCACTGCGTATCTTCTCCGCATAATCCGCCGCCTCACCGAGCGTTCCGCCGCAGAAAAGAATGAGTATCTCCTCGCCGCCCCATCTGCATACGCATGCCGTTTCGGGGATATTCTCCCTTATTATCTCCGAGATAGCAGTAAGCACCTCATCGCCCGAATTATGGCCGTAGGTATCGTTCACCGACTTGAAATTGTCGATATCTCCGAGTATCAGGGAATAGCCTCTGCCCGCATTGTCCGCAAGCACCTCATACATTCTGCGCCTGTTCATCAGCCCTGTCAGCGGATCTGTTCCTGCGAGATTTCTGAGAGTTTCATTTTGCTCACTGAGCATCTCCTGCTGCCTTTTTATATTCGAGCTGAACAGCATTGAGAGGATTATCAGCATCAGGAACGCCGTGAATGCATTGAAGAAATAAGCTGCACGCTCCATGGAAATGTCGATATCCGGATACACCGGATCGATGCTCATCATCAGTCCCCTTACTCCGATGTAAATGAACGCAAAGAGCGCAGAAACGCCCATCGCACGCTTTTTCGATATCGACGGCCAATAGAATATCAGCGGCACAAGGCACATTACATAAAGCGCAAAACCGCTGTCCCAGCCTACCAGTATCGTTGCCGCAACGGCATGCACGGTTATCTCCGAAACGATCGCAGCAATATATTTGTCGGAGCTTATGCTGTCGGCACGGAGGAAAAGAGCGAAATACATTCCGACGCTTATCACATTGAATATGATGAGCGGAACTATCTGCATAACGATGAACATCAGCAGAAAAATGCCGTGAACAAAGCTGCACGCTCCCAGAAGAAGCGCATAAATGCCCTCGGGTTTCATATTTATCAGCCTGTCAAGCAGAGAAGAAGACGATCTTGTTTCCATTTATGTCATCTCACTTTATATTTGTATATAAAAGATTTATTTTTTATTATATCACAAGCGCAGAATAAAATCAAGTGCAGGCGGCGGCTTTTTTCGCCGAACGGGAAATTTCTCCCCGCCGTATCGATCGGGATATGCACACCCGCTCCCATTTTATGTGTATATACAGCCGCTTGTAAATCACCGGCGGTTATGCTATAATGGATAAAAAAGTGCGTTATCCCAAAGTGAGGTGAATAATCACATGGAGAGCATGCCGAAGGAAACGGCATATTACCATCTTCCCGGCTTATTTGAATTTTACGGGCTTTACAGCGTTTTTCTGCCGCTTTTCCGCCGTCACAGGGAATATTTTTACGATTGGTGCGATATAGGCTCGGTATACGGCGCACCTGCCGACTGCATATGGGGCGGCGGACGTGTCGGCTTCGGCGAACATGATCCTCGGGACGTGCTTTCGCTCATGCGTGAATACGGCATATCGTCACGGCTGACATTCAGCAATTCCCTGCTGACAGAAGAGCATCTCACCGACAGGAAATGCAATGCATTATGCAGGCTTTTCGCCGAAAGCGGCAGCCCGCAGAACGGTGTCATAATCCATTCCGATCTGCTGCTGGGATATCTGAAAAGGAATTATCCGAACCTGTATTTTGTGTCATCGACAACAAAGGTCCTGACCGATATCGGAGAATATGCAGCCGAGGCGGACCGTGAGGACTTTCTGTATGCCGTGCCGGATTTCCGTCTGAACAACAGGTATGACCTGCTCGGGACGCTGAATGCAAAACAGCGTGAAAAGTCGGAATTTCTCTGCAACGAATGCTGCTCTATCGGCTGCAAAGACAGGAAGCGGTGCTATGAGAACGTCAGCCGCAAAAATCTCGGCGAGGACTGCCCCGACCACGTCTGCGCCGCACCCGATGCCGGCAGCGGATATCTGTTTTCCAAGGCGATGAAAAGTCCGTCGTTTATCGGCATAAGCGAGATACAAAATATTTATCTCCCTATGGGATTTTCCAATTTCAAGATAGAAGGCAGAGGGCTTGGAAGCGCACTGATACTGGAATTTCTGCTTTACTATATGACAAAGCCCGAGCATTGGCTCGAAGTCAGGGAGAATATTTATCTTGACAGCATGCTGGATCTGTTCTGAGCTGCGGATCCTTCGGGTAAACCCGTAGAGGTGTCCCCCGCTTTAGGATTTCTTTATGGTTTTTATATGATTTCCTTATTTTTTGAGGATATAATGTGTTTATCATCATCGTAAAGGAGATTTTCTATGGACTACGTTATGCGTACATACGAAATATAAAAACAAAACGATCACTCTGACGGAGGGAATATTATGACAAATTTTCTTAAACAACACAGAACGGCATTTATAATTATACTTATTCTATTGTCCCCCAAATAAACCTTGCCAAAAATCACGCAGCATATTTAGTGTAGGGAGATTTGAAAAAGGAACTGATCTGATACTGCTCTTCCGGACTCAATTTTACCGCATTCGTTTTTAATTCATTTTCCATGTTTTTATTATATCACATCTTTTATGCTTTGGCGAGCTTTATTTGGTATATCAATAGCACAGACAGAAGTATCGAAGCTTCTGTTGTATTTTCAATTTTGTGTACAACAAACCCAGACCGAATTTTCGCTTTGCAAGACTGAACCTGCGCTCAACTTCAATACGGTCTGTGTTGTCTATATTTCAGGGGGTGTGGTGTTGAAGAGAGATTAAGTTATGTGGTCATCAGAAATTAAATCTGCTTACAAGATCTTTGAGTGTACTTGCCTGTCCCGAAAGCTCTTCAGATACAGCGGCACTTTCTTCGGCGGTTGCGGAATTGGACTGAACTGTTCCTGTAATCTGGGAGATGTCATTGTCAATCTTGCTGACCATCTGAGTCTGCTTATTGCTGGAATCTGCGATGGTCTCAACGATGCTCTTGACCTTGATGATGCAGTCATTGAGGGAGGACATTGCCTCTGCGGTCTTTGTTGCGACATTTGTGCCCTCATTAACCGCTTCGGCAGACTGTTCGATAAGCTTTGCGGTATCGTTTACCGCATCAGCAGATTTTGCCGCAAGATTTCTGACTTCATCGGCAACTACTGCGAAACCCTTTCCAACATCGCCCGCTCTTGCGGCCTCGACTGCTGCGTTCAAAGCAAGAATATTTGTCTGGAATGCAATATCCTCGATGGCCTTGATGATATTGCTGATCTTTGCGGAGGAATTTCCAATCCTGCCCATTGCCTCTGTGAGCATAGACATTCTTTCGTTAGCATCTCGGACATGCTCATATGTCTGATTGATAAGCTCCTGAGCATCAAGGCAACTTGCAGAGTTGGACGCTGCCTGTCCTTCAATTTGATGGATACTGTTTGCAAGTGCTTCAATGGATACTGTCTGCTCAATGAAGGCAGTGGAAAGATAATTGGAGCCTGTTGCGACCTGTCCCGAACCTGAATGTACCTGTTCTGCGGCAATGGAGATATTGTGCATCAGGCTTACAAGACCGGAGTTAAGGACGTTGAGCTTTTCAAGGCTGTCAGCCAGTACTTTAAGATCTCCGATATAATATTCCTTGTTTTGGGAAACATCAACTTTAAGATTGCCCTCGGACATCTCTCCGATAATACGTCCAATGTCATTGACTGCATTTTTCAGAGTAACGCTCAGTGTGCTTATTGCGTTGGAGATTATACCGATCTCGTCCTTTCTGTCGGTATATTTCTCGGATAATCTTGCAGCGTCAAGGTCAAGTCTTCCAATACCCTCGATGGAATCCTTCACACAGGTAAGCTCGTGCCCTACACTTTTCATAAATAATAGTGTCATTGCTACCAGAATGGCAGTGAACGTTGTACACACAACGGTCACTATAAGCTTTACCGAATTTACAGTGCTGTAAACCTCGGAATACTTGTCCTTTACGATAAATATCCAACCCCTGTCCGCCATATAATTATAAGTTGCAAGATAGGAAAAGCCATCGTTATCGGTATAGGAATAGCTGCCTGTCGCATCGGTCTTTCCGTTGTTGATCAACTCAATGATTTCAAGGCAACCCTTATCCTCAGACACCTCGTTGATAAGAGTGCTGTCCTCATTGTAAATATAACGTGCGTCGGCGGCATTGATAAATATGTACTCCTTATTCGGTAGTCCCTTGATATCAAGCTCTGTAATGGACTCCATAAGCCTGTCGGCATACACTGCGGAGCCGACAAAACCTATACATTCGTTATTGTCATAAATGGGGTAGTAGAGCGACATTACCATTGCCTCGGAAGCCCCCTTTGACTTCATAATACCTGCATTAGAAACTGCTTCCTTAGATAAGATGTCTTTTTTCAGGCTTTCAAGAGCCTCACCTGTTCGTGTTGTAATGCCGACTGCATTTTTATTGGTATGTGTGAGAACCAATGTTTCGGGCGTGGCGATGTATAGTCCCTCAAAAATATCCTGAACAGCCGCATATTTCTCATTATAGCTCTGTGCCTTTACGGTTGCTTCGGTGTCAGTGGGATTTTTCAAAAGGTTTTTGACCTCTGAGCTGAGTGAAAATTCAACCAATGTCTGTTCTGCGCCTGTTACATATTCATCAATTATCGCCGCTCTTGAGTTAACGGCATCGAACATCTGATTTGAAATATTTTCCTCAACAATGGAAGAAACATTCTGTGCAATGAGCAGCCAGAGAATTATCATTCCCACAACAGTAACTATTGCAATGCAGATGCTGATACGGGCAGCAAGTCTTATATTTTTCCAGCATTTCATAAAATATTCCCTCTCTTTTTGTAATAATAATGAAAGTCTATACGCAAATTAATTATATCACAAAAAAATTACAAATACAAGACTTTCATTTAACTTTCCCCAAAATTCAGTCTATCCCTTTCCGAAGGAGAAAAGAAGGATAGCTGCTCATCGACCGCAGGCTTGGAAA
>USNJ01000028.1 GCA_900556055.1 uncultured Ruminococcus sp. | reverse complement strand
CCTTCTGCCGGAAATGACAGCCAACATCGTCGGCGCCTTGGCGGTGCTGGTGCTGCTGTTTCTCGAGGACTGGCGCATGGGGCTTTCCATGCTGATCGTCGTGCCGCTGGGCATTATCTGCTTTATGTCCATGTTCAGCGGCTATCACGAAAAGTTTCAGCGCACGGTCACCGCGACAAAGGCACTGAACGACACGGCAGTCGAGTACATCAGCGGCATTGAGGTCATCAAGGCCTTCGGTCAGTCCAAAACCAGCTACGCAAAGTTTGTCTCTGCTGCAAAGGAAGGGGCAGACTGCTTCATCGACTGGATGCGGGGCAGCCTCTTCGGGCAGGTAGCCGGAATGGCGATACTCCCTTCAACGCTTCTCGGCATCTTGCCGGTGGGGTGCCTTCTCTATATACACGGCACACTGTCGGCAGAAACATTTCTGGCAGTCATCGTGCTTTCCTTCGGCGTTATGCAGCCGCTGATCACCGCCTTTTCCTACACCGACGACATTGCACAGGTGACGACCATCGTGGGCGAGGTGGCGGAGGTGCTGTCCGGCGAGGATATGCAGCGTCCGGAACGTGCGGAAAAGCTGCCTGCGGACAACTCCATCGAGCTGAAAGATGTCCGCTTTGCCTATCACGACAAGGAGGTACTGCACGGAGTCAATCTACACATTGCCCCGGGGACGGTCAACGCATTGGTCGGGCCTTCCGGCAGTGGAAAATCCACCATCGCCCGGCTCATCGCCTCCCTTTGGGACGTGAAGGACGGCTCTATCGAGCTGGGCGGTGTGGACATTCGCACGCTGCCGCTGGCGGAGTGCACGAAGCGCATCGCCTATGTATCCCAGGACAACTATCTCTTTGACCTTTCGGTGATGGACAACATCCGCATGGGCAGAAAGGGCGCGACCGAGGCGGAGGTCATTGACGCCGCGAAGAAATGCGGTTGCCACGAGTTCATCATGGGGCTGGAGAACGGCTATCAGACCGTATGCGGCGCGTCGGGCGGGCATCTGTCCGGCGGTGAAAGGCAGCGCATCTCCATTGCCCGTGCCATGCTGAAGGACGCGCCCATCGTCATTTTGGACGAGGCCACCTCCTACACCGACCCGGAGAATGAGGCGGTCATCCAGTCTGCACTGGCAAAGCTGGTGCGGGGCAAGACGCTGCTGGTCATCGCCCACCGGCTGTCCACCATTGCGGACGCCGATCAGATCATTGTTGTCAATCAAGGCAAGATCGAAGCGACCGGCACGCAGGCGGAGCTGCTTGCTTCCTGCCCGCTTTATCAAGCCATGTGGGAAGCCCACATCAGCGTCAAAGACGATGGGGAGGTGGCGTAATGTTCCAGACACTGAAAAAGTTCTTTGATTTCTGCGGTGAGGACAACCGCAGAATGTTCATCGCCTCTATCTGGCTGGGTGTGGTCAGCGCCATTTGCTCTGCCATGCGTATTCCGGCAGCCGCCATCGTCATTCAGGCGCTGCTGGAAAGGAACGTCACTATGGCAACTTTATGGACGAGCCTCGGCATCATCGTTGCATCACTGATTGTGACCATCGCCATCAACATGAAGGCCACCATGCTCCAGACCCGTGCGGGCTACCGAGCCTGCGCCAACAAACGCATCGAAATCGCCGAGCACCTGCGCTACCTGCCTATGGGCTGGTTCAATGACAACAGCCTCGGCGAGGTCACGTCCGTCACCACCAACACCATGGAAAACATGGCGAATGTGGCTACCCGCGTGGTAATGGTCACGACCCGCGGCTTTCTGACCTCCGGCATCATCGCAGCGATGATGTTCCTCTTTGACTGGCGTATGGGGCTTATTACGCTGGCGGGACTGGTGCTGTTCTTCGCCGTCAACGCCGCCATGCAGCGGGCGGAGCAGGCCCTTTCCCAGCGGAAGTTCAATGCCGACGAGCGGCTTGTGTCCAAGGTGCTGGAATATGTGCAGGGTATCGCCGAGGTCAAGAACTTCGACCTGACCCACGATTCCGCCACGCAGGTACACGGCGCGGTGGAGGAGGCCCGCAAGGCTTCCTTTGCCATGGAGATTCCGTCGGTACTTTATATGCTGGCGCAGTTTGTTGTCAACAAGCTCACCGGTGTCGCCGTCTGCGCGGCCGCCATCGTCTTTTACTTCGGCGGAACGATGGAGCTGACAAACTGCCTTTTGATGCTGATCTGCTCCTTCATCCTCTTTGAGCAGCTGGATTCTGCCGGGAGCTTTTCGGCTCTGTTCCGCTCCATCGACATCGGCGTAGATAAGGCAAACGCGATTCTGCGTGTGGAGCCCATGGATATTGATGGGGAGGATCTGTCGCCGGAACGGGAGGACATCACCCTGTCCCATGTGAATTTCTCCTATGACAGCAAGCCCATTCTGCACGATGTGTCCCTGACCATCCCGGAGAAAACGACTGTTGCTATCGTCGGCCCCTCCGGCTCCGGCAAGACCACGCTGTGCAATCTTATGGCGCGGTTCTGGGACGTGCAGTCAGGCAGCGTGAGCCTTGGTGGGCACGATGTGCGGGAGTACAGCTACGACAGCCTCATCCGCAATTTCTCCTTTGTGTTTCAGCGGACCTATCTGTTCTCGGACACCATCGCCAACAATATCCGCTTCGGAAAGCCCGACGCTTCGGACGAAGAGGTCTATTTAGCTGCAAAAGCGGCAAGGTGCGATGATTTTATAAGAGAACTTCCGAATGGTTATGATACAGTTCTTTCGGAGGGCGGAAGCAGTCTTTCGGGCGGTGAAAAGCAGAGAATATCCATTGCAAGAGCCATACTTAAGGATTCGCCCATTATAATCCTCGATGAAGCCACAAGTGCGCTCGATGCTGAAAATGAGCAGAAGATATTATCTGCACTGGGCGAACTTACCCGTGGCAAAACGGTCATTATGATAGCTCACCGCATTAACACCATAAAAAATGCCGACCACATAATTGCAGTTGAGAACGGCAGCATAGTTCAGGAGGGTACTCATTCCGAGCTTATTTCACAAAAGGGATTATATGCCGATTTTATTGCCGCAAGGGAAAAGGCGGCAGGCTGGAAGCTTGAAAGAGCTTAATGTAAAACAGCCGATTTTATGTTGCTGAGGCGGTTTATAGAAATACAGCAAAAAAATCAGCTCTTGATTATAATAAAAACCATTAGAATTATGGAGAAGAAATCGCCACAAAAGCTTTGATATATGCGGTTTTGCGGCGAGAGATTCCCATAATTCAATGGGTTTTTAGTATTATATACCTTTTTCGGGACATTCCGCCGCTCAATACTCATCAAGAAAGCAGTGTGTTCCGTTATCGTCTTTGTATGCGATGACCGTGTTGAGGTTGACGTTTTCAACGCTTCGGAATATGTTCATTTCGACCTGCGGATTTGTCTTTTTCATCTCTGCGATAAGCCGCTTTATCTCCTGACGCTTTGAACCGGTATTTGTCGGTGTGCAGGTAGTGCAGGTATCGGTAAATCTGCATGCGCACTGGATAAAATGCAGATCGTTATAGTCACGCCAATGCTTGATCTCGTCTTCGTGGATAAGGTACATAGGGCGGATAAGCTCCATGCCTTCAAAATTCGTGCTGTGGAGCTTCGGCATCATAGTCTGCACCTGACCGCCGTACAGCATGCCCATCAGTATAGTTTCGATAACGTCATCAAAATGATGTCCGAGAGCGATCTTATTGCAGCCAAGCTCCTTAGCCTTGCTGTAAAGATGTCCTCTTCTCATTCTTGCACAGAGATAGCACGGAGATTTTTCCACGTTATAGACAGCCTCAAAAATGTCCGATTCAAATATGGTTATGGGAATAGACAGCGCCTCGGCATTTTTTTCGATAATGCTCCTGTTTTCGGGGCTGTAACCGGGATCCATAACAAGAAAAACAAGCTCAAACGGGAATTTATCGTGCCTTTTAAGCTCCTGGAAAAGCTTTGCCATAAGCATTGAATCCTTGCCGCCTGAGATACAGACTGCTATTTTGTCACCCGGACATACAAGATCATAGGTCGTGACAGCCTTGGCGAATTTGCTCCATATAGTTTTGCTGAATTTCTTTCTTATGCTTTTTTCTGCCAATGAAGTTTTTTCGGCATTTTCGAGCTTTGTGCGCAGCCATTCGACATATCCGCCTGTCAGATTATACGCATCAAATCCCTGTTCACACAGTTCATCCGCTGTTTCACGGCTTATCTCTCCGCTTTTGCAGCAGATTATCAGCTTTTTGTCCTTCGGCAGAGAAGAAATGCTTTCATTTATTGTTTTCTGAGGTATATTTACGGCACTTTCGATATGCCCGTATTCAAAGGCATATTCATCTCTGATATCTATGAGCATAAAGCTGTCGGGCATGAGATCTTTCAGTTCAGTGAGGGTCATTTCCTTATTCATCTGTATTCGCTCCTTTTCTGTCATATATTATATCACATAATATCTATCGTGTCTATAGGCTTTGTCAAATCTCCTGCGTTTCCTTAATAAAATGTTAAATATATCATTAACGCTTGAAAATTATCCGATAATGTGATATACTGTCATGCAGAAAATCAGTGTGAATTTTTCTGAGATCTGTTTTCGTCACACCCTCTTTGCGGGGGTGTGGCGTTTTTTTTGTCGGAAAGGGGATACAAGGTAAAATGGATCAGACTTATATGAAAGATGAAAAAATACTTCCGCTTATCACTAAAATGTCGCTCCCGATGGTCATTTCAATGCTTGTGAATTCAATGTACAATATTGTGGACAGTTTCTTTGTTGCAAAGATAAGCGAGGACGCAATGACTGCGTTGTCGCTGGTGTTCCCGGTCCAGAATCTGATAAATTCGGCGATGATCGGTTTCGGCATAGGCGTAAATGCGGCGATATCATATTTTCTCGGAGCAGGAAATAAGGAAGAAGCGGAGCGTTCTGCGAGTCAGGGAATTATGCTTTCAACATTCCACGGGATATTTCTGACAGTTGTCTGCATATTCGGAATGAAATATTTCCTGCGGCTTTTTACCGCCGATGCCGCTCTTATCGGACTCGGAACGAGCTATTCGGACATTGCATTCGCATTCTCGGTCGTGATAGCGTGGCAGCTGGTATTTGAGAAAACATTTCAGGCTGTCGGACGCATGACGGCGACGATGATATGCATGCTGGCAGGCTTTGTGACTAACATCGTGCTTGACCCCGTGCTGATATTCGGACTGTGGATCTTCCCCGAAATGGGCATGAGAGGTGCCGCACTTGCAACTGGAATAGGTCAGACCATAAGCCTTCTTTGCTACATTTTGTTCTGTATATTCTCACCGATACCGATAAAATACAGATGGGGATACATGAAGCCCGAGAGCCGCATATGCGGAAGGCTGTATGCGGTCGGCATACCTGCGGCACTGAATATGGCACTTCCGTCACTGCTTATTTCCGTTCTTAATGTCATTCTCGGCGGATTTTCGCAGAGCTATGTTTTTGTGCTCGGCGTGTATTACAAGCTCCAGACGTTTCTGTATCTGCCTGCAAACGGCGTTGTTCAGGGAATGCGTCCTATTATCGGATACAATTATGGGGCAAAGGAATTCCGCCGTGTGCGCAGGATATTTTACACCGCTATGGCAATAGTGTGCGGGATAATGGCAGTCGGAACTGTGCTGTCGCTCGCATTTTCCGAACAGCTGACAGCTATATTCACCGAGAATGCGGATACTGTCACAAAGGGCGGTGAGGCACTCAGGATACTCTGCATCGGATTTATTGTATCATCGGTATCCGTAACGGCGACAGGCTCGCTTGAAGGCCTTGGCAAGGGACTTCCGTCGCTTATGATATCACTTTGCAGATATGTGCTGGTTATCATACCCGCTGCGCTCGTTCTGAGCAGCATCGCAGGTGCAGTCGGCGTATGGCATGCATTCTGGCTGACAGAGCTTGTAACGGCAGTATTTTCATATGTGTATCTTCTTCGGATATTCAAACGCATGGAGCAATAATTATAAAACAAAGAATTTTCCACCTGTTCGCAATGTTTGTCTACTGACATTTCCGATATGATGCGCTATAATATATTCAGAAAATATTACGGAGGTCAAAGCTTATGCCGAAAAATATAAACGCACGGAATTCACATCTTCTCCCGGGACTTTTCAAGGAGCGTTCCGATGTCAACAGGGCTTATCTTATGGAGCTGAAAACGGAAAATCTAGTACAGAATTTTCTGCTTGAAGCAGGTGTCCGCACCGACAGGGACATCACCGAAATGCATCTTGGCTGGGAATCTCCGACCTGTCAGCTGAGAGGACATTTTCTCGGACACTGGCTCTCTGCCGCATCACTGCTTATCGCAGAAAACGGCGACCGTGAACTGAAAGCAAAGCTTGACAATATCATCGACGAGCTTGAACGCTGTCAGAAGCTCAACGGCGGAAGATGGATAGGTTCCATTCCCGAAAAATATTTTGAGAAGCTCGAAAAGAATGAATATATCTGGTCGCCGCAGTATACGCTGCATAAGACGCTGCTGGGACTTTATCACAGCGCAATGTATGCCGGAAATGAAAAGGCACTCACTATCCTCAGCAATGCCGCTGACTGGTATACAGACTGGACAGAGGACATGGAAAAGAAAAATCCCCACGCCGTTTACAGCGGTGAGGAGGGCGGAATGCTAGAGGTATGGGCAGGTCTGTATCAGCTGACGGGTGATAAGAGATATTTTACGCTTGCTGAGCGTTATTCACATCCTTCGATCTTCAAAAAGCTTTCCGATGACGGAGATCCGCTTTCCGACTGTCACGCAAACGCAAGCATTCCGTGGGCGCACGGAGCTGCTAAAATGTATGAGATCACGGGCGATGAAAAATGGCTGGATCTTGTCAAGCGTTTCTGGAAGTGCGCAGTCCTCGACAGAGAAGCCTTCTGCACGGGCGGTCAGAACTCAGGCGAATTCTGGATCCCTCCCCATAAGCTCGGAATGTATATCGGCGACCGTACACAGGAGTTCTGCACAGTCTACAATATGGTGCGCCTTGCGGATTATCTTTTCTGCTTCACAGGCGAAAGCTCATATCTTGATTATATCGAAAAAAATCTCTACAACGGCTTCCTTGCTCAGCAGAATAAATTCACGGGAATGCCCGCATATTTCCTGCCGATGAAGTCAGGCAGCGCAAAGAAATGGGGAAGCAAGACCAAGGATTTCTGGTGCTGCCACGGCACGACTGTACAGGCACACACTATCTATCCTCAGCTCTGCTGGTATGAGGACGGCGAACGCCTTATTGCGGCACAGTACATAAATTCCGAGTACATGCGCAGCGATAATGTCACAGTTACGCAGAGCGTTGACATGAAGTATTACAATGACGGCGCATCTTTCGATGAGCATGACGACAGCAGAATGTCAAGATGGTACATAAAGCTGAATGTCAGAGCGGAAAAGCCCGAGAAATTCACTCTTTCTCTCAGGATTCCCGAGTGGGTAAAGGGCGAACCTGCTGTATATGTAAACGGCGAAGAAATGAAGATATCCGCATCAAACGGATTTGCGGATATTGAACGAACATGGGAAAATGACACAATAAATGTGTACTTCCCGGCGGCACTTACAATGTCCTCACTGCCCGATATGCCGAAGCTTACAGCATTTTCCGAAGGACCTATCGTTCTTGCGGGACTCTGCGAAAAGGACTGCGGCATCTGTGTGGAAAACAACGACCCCGAAAGCGCACTTGCAGGCACGATCGAGCATACATACAGCACGTTCCCGTGGCAGCAGAGCGTTTACCGCACGATAAATCAGCCCGAGAATTTCGAGTTTGTTCCGATCTATGATATAACCGATGAAAAATACACCGTATATTTCACAAAGAAATGATATCAGCCGAAATTTTTTCGCTCAAATGAATTCTTATACTGAGTGGGCGTCATGCCTTCCAGTTCTTTGAATACCTTCATAAAATATTTTTCGTCAGAGAAGCCGCAGGAATATGCGGCTTCTTTTATTGTCACGCCATAGTTCGGCAGGAGATTTTTTGCGGTATTTATCCTCAGCCGATTTGTGTATCGGACGATCGAAATGCCCATGCTGCGCTTGAAAACCGATGACAGATAATCAGCACGATAACCGAGAGCGTGCGCAAGCTCGGAAACATCGAACGGCATATAACAGTGATCTCTGATCCATTCTCTTGCCGAAATGACGAGCGGCGGAAGTGTCAGGCTGCTGTCACGGCTCCGCAGATGCTCCTGCGAAAGCTCCATAAGCAGCAGGCTCAGCGTGTAATCCGACATGGTTTTTGTGTAGTTATCCTCTTCAAGCGAGATATCTATCAGCCGATGAAACAGCTGTGCAGTTATTCCCGATGAAAAGACAGCCGATGCTTCGGGCAGAAGATATGTATATTCAGCACTGCTGTCATCTGCCTCTTCAAAGCCGCAGTCAGATCTGAAATGCGTCCATAAATATGATAATCTTCCGTCTGACGGACGGTGACCGAAATGCTCTTCTCCCGCAGGCAGGAGGATATACTGTCCCGCCGAAAGAGTGTGTTCGGCATTGTCCGCTGTGATATAAAGAGTGCCTTCTGTTATCATTATAAGCACATTTTCGTCAAATCGGCGGCGGTGATGCAAAAATCCCGATGGACTGATGAGCTGTCCGCAGACCGAAAAGGAAAGCGGCGACTTGGTCATGCAGCCAAGCATTCTGTTATGTGTTTTCTCCGACATAATATCCTCCGCAAGTATTTTTTTCTATTATAGCATATAACACCGCCGCATTCAACAAAAATCAAGCCGCATATGACGATGAAAATCATCATATGCGGCTTTTGCAATATTCTGCGGGATTTACGTAAGCTTCAATTCAACTCCGCTCTTTTTCTGCTTCAGTATCTCAAGCATAAGCTCGGCTATATGCGCTGCTGCCTCAACGGGCGGGATACCATGGCGGCTGATGTTTGAAACTACGGTATATTCCGATTCCTGCATATCGGGACGGGCATTGTAAGCCATGTAAGCCGACATGCTTTCCGCTGTCAGAAGTCCGGGCCGCTCGCCGATAAGCACGCAGGTGAGCTTTGAATTCAGCAGGGGAGCGATAGTCCTTGCTGTATTTACACGGCAGTATCTCACGAAAAACGGAGTTCCGACAGTCACGCCCTCCGCTTCAAGCTCCTTTGTGACAGCAGGCAGAATATCGGGGACATTTGCACCTACGCTCGGCGCACAAAGCCCATCGCCGACATATATCTGGACATCGACATCGTGCCTGCATCGCTCGGAGATGATCTTCTGAGTTTCCTCGTCAAACAGCCTGCCGAGGTCGGGACGTGTCAGCATCATATGCTTGTTTTCGCATCTGGTGCGCACCTCAAAGAGTCCCAATTCCTTGACAAGCCCGCTGTCAACTTCGGCAAATACGGCATCCGCAGCCGCCGCCTGATCCGCACGGAACCTGAGATATGAAGCTGTCGGATAGCGTGCGCCGCAGTGTCCCATGCCTATCCTGGCGGGCGTTTTTTCTTTCAGCAGCTGCATCTGCTTCGGATCCTCGGGAGAACTCAGCAGACAGAACTCCTGCATTTTTATCGCAGTTATATCGTTATGTTCATAGTCGAAAAAGGAATTGAAATTCATATGATCGCCCCCTCGCCAAATATGGTCGGATCTCCCGCACGGTCGGTGTATCTGCCGTTTTCGTCGATTATGCCCCACTTCATCATCCACTTTTCAAACTCGGGATTTGGTTTCAGACCGAGTATCTCACGTGCTGCGAATACGTCATGATGTCCCGTCGTCTGATACATGAGCATGATATCATCTCCGTGCGGGATAGCCATGACATAGTTTACGCCCGCAGCACCGAGCATCACGAGCAGGTTATCCATTGCACTCTGATCGCAGGTGTTGTGGTTCGTGTAGCATACGTCGCAGCCCATAGGCAGACCGTGGACGTGTCCGCAGAAATTGTCCTCCAGACCCGCACGCAGTATCTGATCGCTTCCGTAGAGATATTCAGGACCGATAAAGCCGACGACCGTGTTCACGAGAAACGGCGAATAGTGCCGTGCAAGTCCGTAGCAGCGTGATTCCATCGTCTGCTGATCCCAGCCGTTGTGACCGTCCGAGGAAAGTTCCGATGCCTGTCCTGTTTCGAAATACATATAGTTCGGACCTGTTCCCGTGCCGTCTGTCCTCATCAGTTCGTTTGCTTCTTCAAGCATTCCGACCGTCACACCGAAAGCGTCCATTGACTTTTCGGAGCCTGCTATCGACTGGAAGCAGAGATCGGCGGGTGCGCCTCTGCGGATAGCTTCCATCTGCGTCGTTACATGGGAAAGAACGCAGTTCTGTGTCGGTATTTCGTATTTGTTCATAACGTCCTTGAAAAGTCGGAGTATTTCGCCTGTCGAATCAGCTGAATCCGTTGCGGGATTAAGCCCGATAACAGCATCGCCCATGCCGTAGGAAAGTCCCTCGAGCAGAGATGCGGCAACACCTTTCGGATCATCTGTCGGGTGATTTGGCTGAAGACGTGAACACATAGTTCCTGGAAGACCTACCGATGTGTTGCAGTGGGTCACAATGTCGATCTTTTTCGCAGCATACATAAGGTCAAGATTTCCCATCAGCTTGCATACGGCGGCTATGACCTCGCTTGTCATGCCCCGTCCCGCACGGAGTATCATATCTCCCGTTGTTGCGCTGTCGAGCATCCATTCACGAAGCTCGGCGATAGTCATGCCCTTGATCTCATTGTATATCGGGATATTCAGATCGTCCTGGATTATCCTTGTGACCGAATCAAGCTCATAAGGCACGGCGGGATTTTCCCTTATCTCATGCACAGTCATGTTTGCAAGCGCCATTTTTGCGGCAATGCGTTCCTTTGCATCCTCTGCGGCTATCCCTGCAAGACAGTCGCCCGATTTCAGCTCGTTTGCCTTTGCCATAACCTCACGGACACTGCCGAATTCGTATGTCCGTCCGTACAGTCTGACTTTGTATGCCATAAAATCACCCCATTGAAAATATCAGTGTTTTAACGATAACAGGCAGCACCTTGCCGTGTGCGAGCGGCTCGCCGATGTCGATGAAATCGCCGTCCGAACAGGATATCCCATCAATGCAGACAAATCCGCAGCTGCCTTTTATGCGCCGCTTCAGAGCCTGACCGAGTGCCTTTCCCGTGTCAGCTTCCATCACGAGGATAAGCGGCTTTCCCTCGGAGATATACTCATGTGCGCCATCAAAGAAAGCGTCTGCCATAGCTTCGATCTGCGCAAATGACGGGCAGGGGATACCCTTGAAGGTGAGAGCCGTAAGCGGTGCTTCATATCGTGACAGTGCTTCGCTGACCTGCTCGGCAAGCATCGGAAGATCGTCCGCGGAATCAAGCTTCAATCCCGCGGCGGGGATATTTTTTATCGGCAGGGAACAGCCTTTGTATTCTATCGTGCTGCCCGAGACTTCCATGCTGAAATTTCCCGCACCTATGACTGTCGCACGGATAGTTTCCGCCGAGCTTTCTGTCATAAACGGGGTAAGCAGCGGCGAACGGCTGACAGCTTCGCCCAGAAAAACGCCGATGTCTCCATAGCGGAATTTATCTCCGCCTCCGTTCATACAATCGGCAACGCCGCCCGAAAATGTGATGATCTCAGGTGATATTCCTTTTGTCAGACCATGATTTGTTATCATAAGATCAAGTCTTTTATCGGGATCTCTCAGACCTGCCGCCTGTTCTATCACTTCCGTCATTTCCGATGCTATGATATCCGCCAATGCTTCGTCAAGAATATCCCCGACATTCAGGATAATATTTTTCATTTGCATAAGCCTGCCGAGTTTCTGTGAAATGTAGGTTATCCTATGCTCACTGTTCACCTTTATGAGCCGTCCGCCTATGTCAAGACATGCGGTATCGGCAGGAACGCCGTCACGGAAAACACAGATGTTTGTTGTTCCTCCGCCAATGTCGAAATTTGCGGTGATTTTCCCTGTCTCGGCAGACAGCTCCGCAGCGCCCGAACCCTTTCCCGCAAGGACGGATTCAAGATCGGGACCTGCCGCAGCGACCACGAAGCTTCCCGCAAATTCCGAAAGTGCCGCAGCAACGGCAGATGCATTCCGCTTCCGTGATGTTTCTCCCGTGATGATGACAGCACCCGTTGAAATGTCCTCGGGTGAGATGCCCGATCTGCGGTATTCTTCCGAAACTATCGCCTTGACTCCGCTGCTGTCAATCTCATTTTCCGAGAGAAGCGGAGTGAACATTATGCCGCTCTCGTAGATGATCTCCTTGTCGGTTATTTCGATCTTTGGCACACTTCCGAAGCCGCCGGTGTTCCTGACTGTCATGCGGCTGAATATCACCTGGGTTGTGGACGTGCCGACATCAATGCCCGCACTCAGTATTTTTTCTTCCACGCTCTTCACCGCCCTTTAAAAAAATGGCAGCCGATGACGCTGTAATACAACGCCATTGCTGCCAAGTTTGTTTGTTTTTATATGATTATATCTTGGTGCCAACATAATGTCAAGATATTTTTTCACTGAAATACGAAAGCAGCACTATTCCCGCAAATATCATGACCGATCCCGCTATCTTGGACGCAGGCAGACTTTCTTTCAGCTTTGCGGCAGAGTAAACGGCAACGAATATCACCGACATTTCCCTGACTGCGGATACATAGCTTGCTCCGGCGTGCTTCATAGCCGTCAGCACAAGAAAATATGCCGCAAATGTCAGAAGTGAAACGGCAGCTATCCTGAATTTGCCGCATTTTATCTCTTCCGATAATCTGCCTCGCTTTATTATCATTGGCGCAAGTAGAACGGCGGGAATGACTGCTATCACCCAGTATATCATAAGCGGATCGCAGTATCCGACGGAACGGCTGTCGCTCATTGTGTAGGCGGCAACGATAAGACCGTTCAGCAGCGCAAGGCGTGTCTGCGGGACCTTTGCAAGCGTCTTTATCGGGGCGGCGAATTCCTCTGCTGAGAATTTTTTCATATTCACGGTATATATCCCTGCGAATATCATCAGGACTGACAGAAATACAGGCAGAGTGATGTTTTCTGTTCCCACGAGTGCCGAAAACAGGCACACAAACACGGGCGCACTTCCTCTTGTCAGCGGATATACTACCGATATCTCGCCGATAGAATATGTCTTTGCGAGCAGAAAATAATACGCCGCCTGCATGATCCCCGATATTGCAAGGAAGATATATACTTTGGGCTTCGGGGCAGGGCAGAAAAGCAGAACCGGCACCGTCATCACAGCAGCTGCGAACACGATCTGGCACCACAGAAATGTCAGTTTGTCCTTTGCGCCCTTTGCGATAATGTTCCAGCCTGCATGGCAGACAGCCGATGCTATAAGCAGCAGTGCGATCATTTTGATCATCTCCTTTGCTCTGATGATATCACAAATTTGCTATTGACACAATGTTGGCACCATGTTACCATAAGCTTGTCAAATGAAAACCGCTAAGGCAACATACGAAAAGGAGCTGTTTATTATGGCATTTGAACCTGTAAAAAGAAACGTACTTTTAAACCCCGGACCCGCAACAACGACTGATACCGTTAAATACGCACAGGTCGTTCCCGATATCTGTCCCCGTGAAAAGGAATTCGGTGATATCATGAGATGGATGAGGGGTGAGCTTGTGAAGATCGTTCACGGCGATCCCGAAAAGTACACATCGGTACTGTTCACAGGTTCAGGCACAATGAATATCGACGTTTGCGTGAACTCGCTGCTGCCTGAGGGCAAGAAGATACTGTTCGTTGATAACGGCGCATATACATCAAGAGGCGTTGAGGTCGCACAGTATTATCATCTGCCATATATTGATATGAAATTTGCTTTTGATGAGCGTCCCGATCTCGCAAAGGTCGAGGAAGCGCTGAGATCCGATCCCGATATCGCTGTTGTTTATACAACACACAATGAAACAGGCACAGGAATTCTCAATCCTATCAAGGATATAGGCGAGATCGCTCACAGATACGGCTGCACATTTGTTGTTGATACTACATCGACATACGCAATGATCCCTATCGACATGGACAGGGACAACATCGACTTCGTTATGGCATCCGCTCAGAAGGGACTTATGGCATTCACGGGACTTTCGTTTATCGTCGGAAATAAGGAGCTTATCGAAAAGTCCAAGGATTACCCGACACGCTCCTATTACTGCAATCTTTATCTCCAGTATGATTTCTTCGAGAAAACAGGCGAGATGCATTTTACACCTCCCGTTCAGACCGTTTATGCAACGAAGCAGGCGATCCTCGAATATTGGGCAGACGGCGAAGAAAAGCGTTATCAGCGTCATATCGATGTGTGGAATGCTATCCACGAGGGCAAGGAACGCCTTGGCTTCAGGGATATCATCAAGCGTGAATGGCAGAGCGGCATGGTAGTTTCCATAAAGTATCCGAACGATCCTAACTGGGATTTCAAGAAGATCCATGATTATTGCTACGAGCGCGGATTTACTATCTATCCCGGAAAGGTCGCAAGCACGGATACGTTCCGCCTTTGCACACTTGGTCAGATCTATCCCGAGGACATCAAGAACTTCTGGAAGGTCTTTGAGGAAGCATGCATTGCAACGGGTGTTTCAATTCCCGCTGAATATTGATCGGAATAATTTCTGCATCGATGCGGTCCATATGAGCCGCACCGATTTTTTTAATACATCGCAATGCAATGTTTAACTTGGTATCTTGCATAATCAAGTCAATCTTGCGGCTCTGTTAATCAAATTATAACAGATAAAACACGATAGAATGATGATTTGATGGTTTTGTACAAAAACTGCTGTTGGATTCAAAAATGAATGTTTATTAACACAAACTTTCAAAAATTATATTTACATTACCCTGGCACCAAGCTATACTATAATCAAACGATACGGAGAGAGCAAAAACGATCACCGTATTTGTAAACCGATAAGAGGGGGCGCTAATTATGGCGGAATTACTCAGAGCAGAAGGCATCACTAAAAAATACGGCAGCTTTACGGCGCTCAATAATGTCAGCATGAGTGCAGACGAGGGAGAATTTGTTTGCCTGCTCGGACCTTCGGGCTGCGGCAAGACAACGCTCCTTAGAATTATCGCGGATCTGCTCCACCCGACCTCCGGAAAGATAACGGTCGGCGGGGTAACTCCCCGGGAAGCCCGGCTGGCGCAGCGATACGGCATAGTGTTCCAGAGCCCGGTGCTCTATGACTGGCGCACAGTCCGCAGGAATGTGATGCTCCCGCTGGAGATAATGCACGTCCCCAAAGATGAGCGCGAGGACATCGCGGACAGCATGCTGGAAATGGTGGGGCTGACGAATTTCGCA
>USNJ01000027.1 GCA_900556055.1 uncultured Ruminococcus sp. | reverse complement strand
CTGAATATGACTTGAACTGCACTGATGGCACCCCTCAGAAAATTGAAGCGGGAGACTATTCCCCTGTGGCATTATCATCGGGTGAGCTTTATGGATATAAAGGGAATTTCAGCGGGCGGTTCGGACTTATCATGGATAATTTCCCGTCAATAATAGAAAAAAATAATTTGGAGCATATTGATGATTTTTATGTTACTCAGGACAGAGATACAGTGCTGCTGATATGTAACGATAAGGCGTATGTTGTTTCTTGAAATGCGTGTATGTGATGCAGTAAGGTCAAAGGGGCTGCTTTTCCCATGCATTTAAAGCTTCCGAACATAACATATAAGATATTCGTGTAAAAATCTGCGGAATTTCTTCGGATTTTTACACTGAATAACACGAATATTTTTGGAATTTCTGCATTTTACCGCACGAATGATGTTTTTCCGCACGGAAAACAAAAAGCAAAATGAACCGCAGGAAACCCGTAGAGGTGTCCCCGCTTTAGGATTTCTTTATGGTTTTTATATGATTTCCTTATTTTTTGAGGGTATAATGTGTTTATCATCATCGTAAAGGAGATTTTCTATGGACTACGTTATGCGTACATACGGACTTACTAAGAAATATAAAAACAAAACAGTCCTCGACAGCGTTAATATAAATGTCAGAAAAGGCGATATCTATGGTCTTATCGGCAGAAACGGCGCAGGCAAAACTACCCTCATCAAGCTCGCCGCAGGCATCGCTTCCCCATCAGGCGGATCTATCGAACTCTTCGGCAGCTCCGACCTTAATTTCCAGCGCCGCAGAATCGGCACTATAATCGAATACCCCGCCGTATACCCTACCCTCACAGCTAAACAAAATCTCGAGGTCTACCGCAGACTTTACGGCATTCCCGACGAAAAAGCCGTAGACAGAATGCTCGATACCGTCGGACTTTCAGATACGGGACGCAAACCGGCAAAGGCTTTCTCCCTCGGTATGAAGCAGCGTCTCGGCATCGCCGCCGCACTCCTCGGAAATCCCGATCTTCTCCTGCTCGATGAACCTATCAATGGTCTTGACCCTGAAGGTATCAGCGATATAAGAGAACTCCTCATCAGACTGAATTCCGAAAATAATATCACTATGCTGATATCAAGCCATATTCTCAGCGAATTGTCCAAAACCGCTACCTGCTACGGCGTTATAAGCGAGGGTCAGCTCGTTGAGGAAATAACCGCCGACGAACTCTCAGCCAACTGTAAAAGATGCCTGAAAATTACCGTCAGCGACCCGTCAAAGGCAAGCACAGTGCTTGAAAATGTCCTCGGAACAAGCAATTACGATATCCTCCCCGATAATATTATCCGCCTGTTCGATTACATCGACGAGAGCGGGAAAGTCGTAAAGGCACTCGTCGAAAACGGCGTTGATGTTAATGCCGCTGTCCCGTCAGGCGCAGATGCCGAGGAATATTTCCTCGAAAAAATGGGGGTCAAAAAGAAATGATAAATATGCTGAAAGCGGATATCTACAAAATGCTGCGCATGGTCAGCTTCCGCACACTCGTTATCGTCACGGCGGCTTTCTGCGTGCTTTCCGTTATTTTCATCAACTTCTCCGTCGGAATTACGCTCGAATATCAGGAGAAGCTCAGAAACGGCGAGATCACTTCGTCCGACGATTACACCGATTACCAAGACAAGCTCGCCGCTGAGGTCGAGGACAGCTTTCAGCGTGGGCTGAAGGTCGGCTTTGAGGCGGGAATGCAGAGCAGTATCGACGTTTCCGAGGCGCAGTCGGGTCAGAAATTCGTTGACATGGATATCAGATATCCTACCGTGCTTGAAATGATGGCTGTCCCGCTGAACGGAAATATCATGCTCGCAATATTTGCCTGCATATTCACATCGATATTCATAACGGGCGAATTCGTCCACGGAACTATGAAAAACACAGCATCAAAGGGCTTTTCCAGGGCGCAGCTCTATCTCTCAAAGCTTGCGGTATGCATAATTTTTTCGCTTATGCTTATCCTCGTATATGAGCTTGCGATGTTTATATCAGCTTCCGTCCTTTTCGATTTCGGGGATATAAAAGACGCAAAGTCAACACAATATTTTGTGGGAACGCTTATGAGTCTTGTGCCATATATTGCACTTGTCTGCTGCTCGGCGGCTCTGGCGTTCATTATCCGGTCGGGCGGGGCAACGGCTGTTATAATCGTGTTCTGTATGTTCGGCGGCATCATCACAGAGCTGCTGAGCCAGTTTTTCAGGGCAGATCTTTCGTTCCTGTGGCTCGGCTCGGCACTTAACATCACGTCGCAGTATGCCGACAAGGGACTTACCGCCATAGCTGCGGTGATAGCATCCGCAGTATACATCGCAGCTTCAACAGCCATCGGCATAGGTGTATTTTCGGGAAAGGATATCTGAGCATGAATTTAGCTGCTTTACTGCTGCTGACGGCGGCGGGCATCGTCATCATCATACTTTCCACCGCACTGATCGCCGTGCGGAGCGAGGTGCGTTCGCTCTCCCGTCAGATAGAATTTATTTCGGAAAATGAGACGAACATTGAGGTGTCCTGCGGGTCGAAAAGCAAGAGTGTCAGAAAGCTCGCTTTGCAGATAAACACCCTGCTGAAGCACTATAAATCTACCGAAAGCGATATCGTAAGACAGAATAAGAACTTCCGCCAGAACATCACCTCGATATCGCACGACCTAAGAACTCCGCTCACGGCTGCAAGCGGA
The DNA here is from genome assembly GCA_900556055.1 of uncultured Ruminococcus sp. Classification (GTDB taxonomy): domain Bacteria; phylum Bacillota; class Clostridia; order Oscillospirales; family Ruminococcaceae; genus UMGS1889. The sequence continues at coordinate 12,729 of USNJ01000027.1, read as the reverse complement.
TATATCCAGATGCTGAACGGCGACATATCCGACGAAAAGCGGCGTGAATATGTCGATGTGATATCCAAGAAAATAAGCATGGTGCAGAAAATGCTTGAACAGCTCTTTGAATTTTCGAGGATAGAGGCGGACGAATTCACCTTTGAAACGGAGCGCATCAACATAAACAACCTGCTCCGTGACGAGATAATCCTCTTTTTCGACAGATTTCAGGAACGCGGCATCGAGCCTGATATCGACATTCCCGAGCGTCCGTGCTATATTTCGGGAAATGCGGATATGCTTGAACGCACCGTATCGAATATCGTAAACAACGCACTTACGCACGGTCACGGCGATCTTGCACTGAAAAGCGAGGAAAAGGACGGAAAATGCATCCTGACATTCAAAAACAGAACGGATACCGTGTCACAAAGCGATGTTTCGCAGGTATTTGAGCGTTTTTACACGACCGATAAGTCGAGAAACAAGAAAACCACGGGGCTCGGACTTTCCATAGCAAAAAAATTCACCGAAAAGATGGGCGGAAAAATATCGGCGGCTCTCGATGACGGATATTTCGTTATCCGCATAGAATTCCCGACCGTCAAAGCACCCGCCCCGATAGACGGCGGAAGATCCGTCAGATGGAGATAAGCATGGACTATACTATTATAAAAAGCCGCAGAAAAACGCTCTCGCTGACAGTTGACGGCGATGGGAACGTTATCATCAAAGTGCCATACGGCTGCCCCGATAAAACTATCGCCGAATTTGCCGAGAAGCACAGCGGCTGGATAAACGAGCATAGGAAAAAGTCGGAGGATATCCGCAGAAAGTACGCATTTTCGGGAACTTTCCCGCTTATGGGACGTGAGATACCGATAGTTTACGGCAGCGGATTTCTCTTCACGGGCGATAAGCTGGAGATACCCGAGGGACGTGATATCGGTGATATTTCGGCTCAGCTTGAGTACATCTACCGCCGTGCGGCACAGGAATATCTGCCGCAGAGGGTGAAATATTTCTCACGGATAATGGGCGTTTCGCCGTCACAGGTGAAGATAAGCGGCGCAGAAAAGCGCTGGGGCAGCTGCTCGGGACGAAAGACGATAAACTTCGCATGGCGGCTGGCTGCTGCGTCCCCCGAGCTGATGGATTACGTCGTCGTGCATGAGCTTTCGCATCTCTCGGAGATGAACCACAGCCCCCGTTTTTGGGCGATAGTTGCCGCCGTCCTGCCCGATTACAGGGAGAGGGAGAAGCGGCTGAACGAGGTCGGAACCAGGCTTAGGGTGATTTTGGGATAAATTGTTACCGTTTTGTTGTTGACTTTTTTCGCATAATATAATATAATTTTTTATATAGGTAAAATCAGGGCATATTAAGGAACGATTTCTTCGCATTATCCGGCTTTTCTTATAATAAAGCCATTACAGAGAAGAAATTACCGCAAAAGCTTTGATATATGCGGTGAGAAATTCCCATAATCCAATGAATTTCCTGTATTAATCGGCTGTATTTATGGGGACAATATGTCTGCAACGATTCGGGGTATAAAAATGAACGGAAAAATATTCCTTATCTGCGGGAAGGTATGCAGCGGAAAAAGCACTCTTGCGGCACTGCTCAGAGCATCGGAAAACGCCGTTGTGCTGTCGTGCGACGAGGTGGTTTTCAGCCTTTTCGGCGAGGATTTCGGCGAACGGCATGAAGAAGTGACAAACAGGGTAAAAAAATATCTCTGCAAAAAAGCCGCAGAGATAGCCCACATGGGCGGCAATGTTATCCTTGACTGGGGATTTTGGTCGAGAACCGAAAGGCAGCATATGCGCAGATTTTTCGAGATCGGCGAGATACGCACGGTGCTTTATTACGTCGATGTGACCGATGAGGAATGGCACAGGAACATAAAATGCCGCAACGATTCGGTGTTAAACGGAAATATTGCGGAATATTATGTCGATGCAGCACTTGCGGAAAAATCGGCGGCGCAGTTCGAGATCCCCGATGAAAACGAGCGTGCAATTTTTCACAAAAACTATTGACAACCGTGATCTTACGTGATATAATAGGCTCATATTTACGAAGGGAGGCACATCAACGTGATCTATATTCATTTCGCACGCAGAACAAGATCTCATATCGACGCTAATGTGCCTGCTTTGATCGGCTGATAATACCGCTATGGTATAAATTTGTAGATTTCAGCGCAGACTGCACAACAGCGGCGGTCTGCGCTTTTTTGCGTTCCCGAAATGACAGAAAATGTAAATCGGAGGGATATATACAATGACTGAACTGAAAGATACTTTAGAACATAAGACAAGAGCCGTGCTGGTTTCTGCCGACACGGGCGAATTTGATGCGGAGCGTTCCATCGACGAGCTTGAAGAGCTTGCAAAGACCGCAGAAGCCGAGGTCGTTGCGAAGGTCATACAGAAGCGTCCCGCATACGACAGTGCGACCTGCATAGGCTCGGGACGGCTTGAAGAGCTTGCGGGCGAATGTGAAGCCCTGGAAGCCGAGCTTATCATCTTCGACTGCGAGCTTACCGCAGTTCAGGTGCGAAACATCGAAAAGATACTGGATATAAGAGTTATCGACAGAACGACGCTTATCCTTGATATTTTTGCGCAGAGGGCGCTTTCGAGAGAGGGTAAGCTGCAGGTCGAGCTTGCACAGCAGAGATACCGTCTGCCGAGGCTGGCGGGCAAGGGCGTTCAGCTGTCCCGACTGGGCGGCGGAATCGGCACAAGAGGTCCCGGTGAAACAAAGCTTGAAACGGACAAGCGGCATATCCGCACGAGGATAGCAGCACTTGAAGCCGAGATAAAGGAGCTTGAAGAACGCCGTGAGCTGCACAGAAAGCGCAGAAAAAAGGATAACGTCATAGTCGGCGCAATAGTCGGATATACGAATGTCGGCAAATCCACACTGCTGAATGCGCTGACAGATGCGGGGGTTCTGGCGGAAAATAAGCTGTTCGCAACGCTTGACACGACATCGAGAAGCCTTGAACTTCCCGACGGACGTTCAATTCTGCTTGTAGATACGGTCGGACTTATCAGACGTTTGCCGCATCATCTGGTAGATGCATTCAAATCCACACTGGAGGAAGCGGCATCGGCGGACATTATAATCCACATTATCGACGCATCGGCGGACGATGCAGCGGAGCAGGCGGAGGTCACAAGGAAGCTGCTTGCGGAGCTTGGATGTGAGGATATACCGCAGATAAACGTGCTGAACAAATGTGATAAGCTGCCTGAGTCGGCGAATTTTGCGTGTGATGAAACGACGGTCAGGATATCTGCGAAAGAGAAGCAGGGATTTGATGAGCTGCTTGACTGCATAGCGAGAAATCTGCCGCAGACATCGAAGCGGATGAAGCTGCTGATACCGTATGACAAGACGGCGATGATAGGCAGCATCAGAACAGACGGAAAGATTTTTTCGGAGGAATATCTGCCTGAGGGTACATTGCTTGACGCATTGGTTGACAACAAGGTGATGTATATGTTTGAGCCATATAAAATACGCACTTAGCTTTTATTCAGGTGAACAGCACCACCAGACCCGCACCCAAACTAAAAAGCGTTGGGGTCCAGCCCTTTGGCTTTGGAAAGGGCTGGTCGCTCCCGCAGGAGCGAAACTCCGTAAGCAGCAATCAAAATTTCGCTCACATAAAGAGAAACAAAGCCAACAGTCATAACACAGAACGCACAAAGCCGCAAATAAAAAAAGCCGCATGCAGAAAAGAAAAGAAGAACCGCTATCCCACACCGCAAACCAAAGAAACAAAGAGCATCAAACCTGCATGCGGCGCATTGACCGAAAACGCCGACCGTAGGGAGGCTATGCATCGGTCAACCGCCGACAGGCGGCGGAAGGTCACTTGACTGTCGGTATCCGCAGAACAAGGGTATTTCACTTGGTTTGCGGGTTTGCTTAAATTTCGGGGCTTTGTGGGTTCTGAACTGCGGATATCGGATAGTTTGTGACCTACCGCCGTTTCTTGCGAAACGGTTGACCGATACATTATCGCCGTTCGGCGATGTTATCGGTCAAAACGCCGCATGCAGGATAGATGCTCTTTGGTTCTTTGGTTTGATGTGTAGACTATGATGGACTGCTGTTTCTTTTTCTGCATGCGGCTTTTTGGACTGTTGCTTTGCGGTTTGCATCTGCTTTTGCTTGTTCTGTGTTTGGACTTATGGTTTTATTTCGCTTTATGTAAGCGAATTTTGGATTGCTGCTTGCGGAGTTTCGCCCTTGCGAGGGCGACCAAACGGACCAAATTGAAGTCAAAGCCTTCAATTGCCCTTTGGAATCCCGCAGCCTTAGAAAGGCTGGCGAACTTTTTAGCTTCTGGTGCGGGTCTGTTGGTTCGGTGCACTTGAAAATAAAACGCAAAATTAAAAAAATTATTCTGAAAATCAGGGTGATCCTATTGAATTGTACTCCTAAACAAAAACAGGCTATCGAGATACGTGACAGGGAGGTTCTCGTTTCCGCTGCCGCAGGAAGCGGCAAAACTACCGTTCTCGTCGAACGCCTTGCCCGTCAGCTCGCCGATAAAAATGAGAATATCCCTGCGGATCGCATGATAATCGTTACTTTCACCAACGATGCCGCCGCTCAGATGCGCCGCCGTCTGATGAAAAAATTCTCCGAGCTTATCGCTAATGATCCCGATGACCTCTGGCTCGCCGAACAGTTCTCCAAGCTTGAATCTGCCAAGATATGCACTATCAGCTCTTTCTGCTTCGATCTGATAAGGGAAAATGTCGGCAGCACGGGTCTTTCCCCCGATTTCCGCATAATGGACGATCAGGAGCGTGAGCTTATCACAAGTGCGGCTGTGGACAATGTTTTCGAGCGGTGGTATTCCGACCGCCCCGAGGATATGCGCAGGCTCTGCGATGCTTTCTGTATCGACAGCGATGCGCCCCTTGAAAATGCTGTGCGTGAGGTCATTGATTTTCTCAGCGTTCTGCCGTTTCCCGACAAAGCGGCGGATGATTTTATTTCGGTGTACAGCGAGACCGATCCCGACAAAAGCCCGTTTTCTGTTATGTATGCACGTCAGATGTCGAAGCATCTGGAGCATGCCGCCGAATACGGTGAATGCATGATATCCGAGGCAGGCTCGCTCGGCAGCAAAAATTATGCTATGCTGAATGAGGAATACACGGTCGTGAAGTCGGCTTATGACGCTTTCAATGCCGCTCTTATCGGGGATTTTTCATGGGAAAATGCATTCCAAGGTGCGGAGATGTCAGCATTTTCGGGATATAAATTCGGCACGCTCCGTTTCGGAAAAGCCGATGAATGTGACGAGAGCGAAAAGGAAAATATCAAGCTTTGCAGGGATAAAATGAAGGAATGTGCCGCCGCTTTCAAGGCGCTTATGCTGTCCGGGGACGATGTGCGCTTTGAGCTTGAAACACATTCGCAGCTTGTTCCGCTGCTGTTTGAGCTTGCGGGAGATGTGCAGAGCGAGCTTTGGAATATCAAGCTTGAAAAGGGCGGCGTGTGCTTTTCCGACGGCGAACAGCTTGCTGTCCGTCTGCTGACCGATACTGACGGGGATAAGGTCTGCCGTTCTGCTTTGTGCGAGCGTCTTTCCGAATTTTACAAGGTGATAATGATTGACGAATATCAGGACGTGAATGATGCTCAGGATATGCTTTTCAGGCTAATTGCGCATGAAAACGGCGATGATCTTTTCTGCGTGGGCGATGTAAAGCAGGCTATCTACGGCTTCCGCCTTGCAAATCCGCAGATATTCATAAACGTGCTGAACAGGCTGACCGAATACGAGGACGGCTCGGAAGATAAGAATGTTTCCGTTACGCTGAACAGAAATTTCCGAAGCAGTCATGATGTCGTTGATTTCGTAAACACGATATTCCGCCGCATCATGACCGTGAAAACGGCGGGGCTTGACTACACGGGCGCAGAAGCGCTTGTCTGCGGTGCGGATTATAATGACCGTCCGAGAATGACGGAATTTCTCGTCACAAAGCCGTCTGAGGATACGGCGGAGGATATCCCCGAAAATGATGATGAATACGGCGGCGAAGAGAGCGAAGCGGAGCTTTTGGGAGAGGCGGATATCGTTGCGGAGCGGATACGCATAATGCTGAAAAAGGGCGATCCCGTCTATGAAAACGGTGCGGACAGACCGTGCAGAGCGTCGGATTTCTGTGTTCTGAAGCGGACAAAAACGGGTGCGGAGCAATTTGCGCAGGCACTTGAAAAGCGCGGGATAAAGGCTGTCTGCGAGAGCAAAACGGCGTATCTCGATTCGTATGAGATAGCTGTCATGCTGAATATGCTGAAGATAATCGACAACCCGCTTTCGGATATCCCGCTGATCTCCGTGCTGATGTCGCCTGCCTGCGGACTCGATGCCGATGATGCGGCGGCACTTAGGATATTCGAGCGTTCCGTGACCGAGGATAAAAAGGTCATGCCGCTTTATGCGAGCGTGCGGTTATATCTTGAAAATGGGGATATGGGCAGTGCGCTTTACCGCAAGCTTTCGGCATTTTCGGAGATGATAAGCAGTCTGCGTGAATATGCGTCGGGTGCGGGCGTGTGGGAGCTTGTTATGCATATCTACAACAGCACTGTGTTCATGTCCGTAATGCAGGCATCGGGCGACGGCGAGCAGAAATGTGCGAACCTGCGCCTGCTGACGGAATATGTAAAGAAATACGAAGCCTCATCAAACGGCGGACTGAACGGATTTCTGCGGTATATCGACGATCTGCGGACAAAGAAAAAGGATCTCCCGAGAGCCTCGACCGTTTCCGCCTCGGACGATGCCGTGCAGATCAAAACGATCCACAAGTCAAAGGGACTGGAGTTCCCGTTTGTTTTCCTCTGCGGAACCTTCGGGCAGTTCAATATGTCCGACCTGAACAAGCCTATGATAATGAACCGTGAGTTCGGTGTTTCGTTCAGGATACAGGACAGGGAAAAGCTGGTGAATTATCCGTCAGTGCCGTACACGGTCATGCGTGAAGCCAAGCGCAGAGAGCTTGCGGGCGAGGAGATGCGCCTGCTGTATGTTGCGCTGACGAGGGCGAAGGAGAAGCTTTTCATCACGCTGCCCGACAGAGAAAAGCTTGATCGGCTGCTTGACAGCCTTGCGGAGGGCGCATTTGCCGAGGACGATATCGCAGAGAGCGGCCGCTATATCGACTGGATACTCGGCGGTCTGTGCGATCACCCGGATATGAAGGCGTTTTACGGGGAGGAAATATCTCCGTCGCTGTTTGCGGTCGTGGACTGCGATAAGCTGGCAGAGATGTCCGAAGCTGTCGGAAAAGCCGAAGATATCATATCCGAAACGGCATCTCCCGATGAAAATATCGTAAGAGATCTCGAAAAAATGTGCAGTGCGGATTATGATGCGGAGGAGTCGAAGCTTGCGGCAAAGCTGACTGTTACCGAGATCGCAAAAAGCACGGAGCAGGTCGTTATTTCGCCGAATATACTCGATCTGCCCGACTCGCCGCATGACATAACCGCCGCCGAATTGGGAACAGCAACGCATACCTTTATGCAGTACGCAGATTTTGAGTCCGCAGAAAGCGACATAGAATCGGCGATACTCGATGTCTGCGATCACGGACATATCACCGAGGACGAAGCGGAGCGGCTCGACAGAAGAAAGCTCATGGAATTTTTCCGTTCGCCGCTTTATATCCGCATGAAAAATTCAAAAAAGACCGAGCGTGAGAAGAAATTTCTTGTTGAAATTTCCGATTTATCTCTTGACGATGAGCTGGGAAAAGTGTATAATCATACAAGAGGCATGCTTCAGGGCATCGCCGACGCAGTATTTTTTGAAGATGACGGAGCTGTGCTTATCGACTATAAGACCGACAGGCATGTCACCGATGATATTTTAAAGGACCGCTACGGACTCCAGCTGAAGCTTTATGCAAAGGCACTGGGGCTTATCTGCGGCGTTCCCGTCAAGGAAGCGTATATTTATTCATTCGGGCTTTCAAAAGCGATACCATGCCCGATATGACAGGACGGAGGAATGTAAAATGGATCAGAAAAGACCGGCAGCCAGACCGCAGAGCAGACCTGCACTCATCAGCCCGACCATCACAGGCTCGGTGATAATCGGCGTGTGCCTTATAATCGCATCGGGAAATATCGCAGGAAAGCTGACTAAGCTCAACAATACCATCACGCAGACTCAGTTTGCATCAACGATGTCTGTCCCATCGAGCATAAATGTTACGGGAACAACGCAGAGAACGTATCTCACGGATACCGAAGCGGCTGAATATCTCAATCTTTCAAGCTCGACAGAGGTAGTGAACCTTATAAAGAGCGGCGAGATCACAGAGTATATCCAGAACAGCACAGGCGGATATTCAATATCAAAGGAAGCACTGGACGACTGGTTCTATGCAAAGGTCAACAGCCGTAACGCAGAAACCGCAGCCGAGTAAAACTTTTTCTTGACATTTGCATTAAGGTGTAGTATAATATATAAGCGGTATTGTTCCGCTTATATGCTTGTGTAGCACAGTTGGTAGTGCAGCTCATTCGTAATGAGCAGGTCGCAGGTTCGAGTCCCGTCACAAGCTCCACGCAAAACAGGCGTTTGAAACTTCTTCAAACGCCTGTTGTTTTACTTTTTTATGATAAAGATCATATCGCTGACATTCATAACGGGAGCGTGATAAAATGAAGAAATATACCATAATCGGCGGCGTGAACGGCGCAGGCAAAAGCAGTCTGACAGGCGTTCTGGTCGGTGAACACAATGATCTTGGTATTGTTGTAGATACGGACAGCCTGACCGCAAAGCAGGGCGGTAACAAGCTAAAAGGCGGCAGGGAGGCTGTACGGATCATAAATGACTGCCTTGAAAAAGGTGTGAATTTCACGCAGGAAACAACGCTGTCGGGCAAAAAAACACTGCGCACGATCAATTCAGCCCGTGAGAAGAATTATTATATCCGCCTGTACTATGTCGGCATAAGCTCCGCAGAGGAGAGCATAAGCCGCATAAGCAACCGTGTGAGAAAGGGCGGTCACGATATTCCGTCCGAGGACGTAAGGCGGCGTTATGAGAAGCGTTTTGAAGATCTGATCTGCATACTTCCTTATTGTGATGAGGTTCATTTCTATGACAATGAGAACGGCTTTGTCGATGTGGGAGAGTATCGGAACGGCAATATCATTTTCGGCGGCGATTATATTCCCGATTGGCTGAAACTTTTAAAGGCATATTTGGCAAACAGATAAAAGACAGGTTCGAGTCCCGTCACAAGCTCCACGCAAAACAGGCGTTTGAAACTTCTTCAAACGCCTGTTTTTATTTAATGTCTGCTCAACAACTGAAAAAGTGCGTAGAAGCTTTGCTTCGGAGTGCTTTTTCAGTTGTTGGGTGCAAGGATTTTTGGCGATTTAGCCAAAAATCCTTGCACCTTGCCGCCCGTTAGCGGCGGCAAAAGCAGACATTAATCAGGTAGTACGGCACAAATCTTTGATTTGTGCCGCTGAAAATCCTGTATTACAGGATTTTCAGCCAACAACTGCCCGATGGGCAGTTGTTGAGTACGGACTATTTATTATTATCCTTATCCCTGCCGCGCCTGAAATACTTTATGTGCTTTTTCAGATACGGCACTATCGTTGTGTAGTAAAAAGGTATCGTCAGATACCACAGCCAGCTTGTTTCCCATCTGTCGAACCAGAAGCCGCCGATCATCTGCAATATGACCATCAGCACGGGATAGCAGAATGCTGCGGGTGTGCGCTTGTGCAGCATTGCGATCGTTGTGTAATAAAGCGGTATGCCGAGTATTGCGAGCCAGCTCCATGACCAAGCGTTCCACCAGAAGCCCATCAGCATCATCGCTGCGATCGCTGCCGCATATATCGGGAACGCATAGAGTGCCTTCCAGTTCGGCTCTTTTTTCGGGATATACGGCTCGGGCGCATTTCCGTCGATAAGGTCGGTGCCGAAGCTGAAGCCGACCTCCGTGTTGCTGTCGGGAGCTGTTTCTATGTTGATGTTCGGTCTGTCGGACGGCTCTGCATAGCCTGTTTTCGGGATATTTCCCGAGATCTTTTCGGCAGCCTTGTTCCCTATATCAGCCATAGTGTCGGAAACTATCCTTACCGCCTTGTTCACGATGCCGTCCGATCCGCCGTCTGCAAGCTCATCTGCGGACACGCCGAACACCTGCGCAAGACGGGATATATCATTGCCCGTCGGCATGCCTTCACCACGCTCCCAGCGCATGATATCGTCCCTTGAAACGTCTGCGAGCATCTCAAGCTCCTCGGGCGTGTAGCCGTGCTGTTTCCTTAATATAAAAAGTTTTTCCCCGAAAGTCCCGTTCATAACAATAAAGCCCCCTTGATATTGTACGTTATATAATATCATACATTTTATCAGATGTCAATAGCTATACTATATTAAACGGAAAAATCTGCATATTGCACAAGGCGGATATCACGCATCTGCGCCAAGGCTTTCAAAATGCTCAACAAGAAAATCGTAGAACTCCCTGACCTCGGGAACGTCCTTCTTTGCGTCATTCAGGGAGATGAAAATGTCACGGCGGCACTGCGGGCTGCGTATCGGCAGAAGGATCATGCCCGATGTATCGGGATTTCCCCATGTGTACTGCGGCCAGAATGCAGCACCCAGTCCTGCGGCTACAAAATTGCGTACGGCGGCGGGGCTGTCGCTCTCAAACACGATGTTCGGCGCAAATCCCGACTGCATACAGAGCTTGTCGCATATGCAGCGAAACTGCTTCGAGCCTGCCAGACTGATTATGTCCTCGCCCGCAAAATCCGTGAGATCGACTGCGGAAAGCCCGTCCCAGCGGCTTCCTGCGGGTACGGCGATGTAGATATCCTCGGTGAATACACGGCTGAATTCGGCTGTTTCGGCGGGGTGTCTGTCGGAAAATCTTGTGGATACGGTTATGTCGCCGACTTCGCTGCTGCCCGTCTGCGAGAGGCGGAAATTTATGCTGCGGTGCTCCTTTTTGTAGCCGATCATAGCCGCCGTCACAAGCGTTGATGCCGCAAGTACGTTCATGTTTATCGTCCTGACCTCGGGATTTGCCATGCTTTTAAGCTCCTCGGGAATGCGGTCGATCGACGCTATTAACGGCGAAAGCCTGTTTTTCAGGTATTCACCGTATTCGGTCAGCACGATGTTGCGTCCCCTTGAGGCAAAAAGCGGCACGCCAAGCTCCTTTTCAAGGCGGTGTATAGACTGCGAAAGCGCAGGCTGGGCGATGTGCAGAAGCTCCGCCGTCTTTGTGATATGCTGATTTTCGGCTGCCGCACAGAAATATTTCAGTTGTGTAAGCTCCATTTCGGGGGATATCCTTTCATAATATTTATTTATGCTTATCCCGATAATTATATATCTTGGGATATGATTTGTCAATACGTCGGATTTTAATATGCCGATAATATGTGCAAAACGCTGTGAAATCTGCATTTATCAAATCTATGCTATGTGAAATCCTACAAAACGAGTTTTTTTGAAGAAAAACGCTTGACTTTTATGCAAAAATAGTGTAAGATATAAAAGTCGTCAAACGAGAGTGATAACGACAGCGAAAAGATGGAAGCTTAGCTCAGCTGGGAGAGCATCTGCCTTACAAGCAGAGGGTCATAGGTTCGAGCCCTATAGTTTCCACCACTTCCAACAGCTTGACTGTTGGAACATGGCCTGGTAGTTCAGCTGGTTAGAACGCCGCCCTGTCACGGCGGAGGTCGTGGGTTCGAGTCCCATCCAGGTCGCCAATAATCGTTTTTGCAATAGTGAAAGCGATTATGATGCCTCTGTAGCTCAGTCGGTAGAGCAGGGGACTGAAAATCCCCGTGTCGATGGTTCGATTCCGTCCGGAGGCACCAATTTAATATCAAGCGCACACTGCGCTTTTTGATGCGGATTTAGCTCATCTGGTAGAGCGCCACCTTGCCAAGGTGGAGGTAGCGGGTTCGAGCCCCGTAATCCGCTCCACTTTTTTCTATACGGGTTCGCAGGCTCCGTGACATGATCGGCTTATTCTTTACTTGCGCACAATTAAGATATGAAGTCCTGCATCAAATTAAAAAATCCGCTGAGGCAATAGTCTCGGCGTTTTTTTATGCAATTATATTCATATCTGACTTTTCCTGACTGCCTGAGGCGGTCTTTTTTATTTTATACTAAAAACCATTAGAATTATAGGTTTTTAGTATTATATTGCTATATGTTATAAAATTGTTATTTTTGCTTGACAAATATAATGTTGTAATGTATACTGTATATAAATGTACAAATACGAAAAGAGAGAAGAAGGGAAGCTATATATGAAGAAACTGTTAAGTATCATCACGGCAATGGCAATGATATTCTGTTTTATGCCGCCCGTAAGGTCGTTTGCGGCGGATAAGAGAACTGTTGAATATACCGACTATGTGTCTGTCGGAAACAACAAATTTATTCCGCAGACAAAAACTGCGGAATGTACGGTGATCGATTCTGCGAATATTATTTCATCTCTTACGAACGGTCAGTATGCAGTCAAGGGCGATGTGACAATACGTGACAGGATCAAAATAAGCGGAGATGTGCATCTTATACTGACTGACGGCTTCACGCTTAATGCCCAAAAGGGAATAAATCTCCCCGAAAGCAGCACGCTGAGCATCTACGGACAGAGCGGCGGAACGGGCAAGCTTAATGCA
>USNJ01000026.1 GCA_900556055.1 uncultured Ruminococcus sp. | reverse complement strand
TTGGCGTACTTTTCATTTTGGATGCTCCCTTCCTTGGTTCTGTACGCATCCTAGCACACGGATGTGCCGCCGATGTCCGGCAGTTGCGGTGGAGTTGTCAAATCTGTGTGTCCAGACAGAAAAAGTGCCGCGTCGTAAGACGCGGCACTTTTGTGCTTCCGGTATGATCAGCGAAGCGCAAGCTCGCCGTTTTCCACATCCACGGTGATCTTCGCGCCGGGCTGGATATTGCCCTCGACGATCTTCTTGGCAAGAAGTGTCTCGACCGTGTGCTGCACATAGCGGCGCAGGGGACGGGCACCGTACTTGGGATCGAAGCCCTCCTTCGCGAGCTCCTTCACCGCCTCGTCACCGGCGTCCAGATGGATGCCCATGGCCTCCATGCGCTCCGCGACGGTCTTCAGCATCCGGCGGGCTACCTCCTCGATGTCCCGCTCCGTGAGGGCATGGAAGACGATGATGTCGTCGATGCGGTTCAGGAACTCCGGACGGAAGGTCTGGCGCAGCTCCGCCAGAACGGTCTCCTTGGCCTGCTCATAGGTAATGGCCTGGTCGGCGTCGGCCACGATGGGGGTGTACACATCGTACATATGCAGCTCATCAACGCCCAGCAGCTTCTTTCTCAGCCTGACGTAATCGTACATATAATGCATATTGTCATGAACGGCATCAATAAGGCTGTGATAAACCTCAGTCGGGACACGGTTCGCAGCCAGCGATGCATCGAGTGCGGACGGATAATTTCTCGCCTTTGCATAGAAGCCGACCGTCTTGACCTGCGCCGAAAGCATAGCCGCAGATGTGTTCCTGAAATGCTCATAGGTATGGTACATCGACTCGAAAGCAGCCTTTCTGATGTTCCTGTCGGGATTATGCATCAGCGGGATATAGCTGCCGTGAGTTACCTGTATCTTATTGCCCTCGCCGTCCTCAATATCGGGGAATGTAAGGTCCGCATCATTGAACATTGAGAAGATATTGTCGGGAGATTCGGAGATCTCACCTGTCATCGCAAGCAGTCTTTCCTCGCTGTCGGAAAGGATATGCTCATTCATCTCCCTTAGACGTGTCAGGGCAACTCTGTAAAGCTCCAGCCCTTTCTCCTCCCGATAGAAATACTCCATCTTATCCTCGGGGATAGAGATTATCTCGGGGCGTGCAAATGCCGCAGCGCTGCTCATCTCAACGAAAAGCGGCTCCAGCTTGCCCTTCATAGCCTGATATACGGCATTTCTTGTGTCCTCGTCGCAGCGGCGGTGAGCATAGTTTGCCAGACCGTCCAGCAGCACGGAGATCTCATCGTCCATAGTCAGATAATCGAGCAGCGACTTTGCGGACTGCGAGATCTTTCCCTTGAAATCCGCCGCCTTTTCGATGTATGACTTTGCTCTTTCGTAATCCGCTTCCCAGTCGGAATTTGTAGGATAGATATCCTCAAGACGCCACTTGAATTCCTCGCCGACGTCCTTTCTTTCGGGTATTCTTTCGGTATTTGCCATAATTTATCTCCTTTCCATGTATGCATTTTTCCGCATACCGATGCAAAATATTCAAAAGCTTCACAGATATAAAAATAAAAGCCGCTGAGGAAGACCGCAGCGGCATGGTAAGCAAATGTAACGGGAGCCTGTCCCTTTTTATTCGCCCTGACCGCCGCTGAGATCCTTTATCTTTGCTTCGCTGTTCTTGATTATATTAAGGATCGACGAGGATAATGCAGGGTATTTTTCGGAAAGCGTAGTCGATGTGATAACAGTTTCATCACTTTCCTTGGCGGTATCTCCGCCGTTGAACGGTATCCCCCTGGCTGCTGCCTCCGCATTTGCGGCGCAGAGAGCCATGGCAGCGTTTGCGGCACTGTCAGCCATAGGTTCGGGTATCGTAAAGAAATTCTGATCGTTCGATGCATTTGATGAATAGACCTTGCGGAACATTCTGTAAACAGACAGCATAAGGAAAGAGGAAACCTCTCTCATGAGCGTGCTGCTTTCCGTTTTCTGAACAAGTGAAAAAAGCACATTGAGCGAATTTACGATAAGCTTTTTATTGAACGACGCCATCATTCCGCCCGCACCGATATGTTCTCTGCCCGAAGAATCCTGTTCCTCGATATCGTCATACGAGATCGTTCTTCCCTGCGGTTCGGGAGAACGTCCGAGCAGATAGTCGCAGGAAACACCGTAATAATCGGCAGCCTTCACGATAAAATCAAGACCGCACTCACGTATTCCCTTTTCGTAATGAGAAAGCAGAGCCTGCGATACACCGAGATCCGCAGCCGCTTTTTTCTGACTGATATTCCGTTCTTTTCTGAGGAGCGTGATCACCCTCGGAAAGTCTTTATTCACTTCTTCACCTCCCGCATGAAACAGGTCAACATATTGTAAATTATATAATAAAACTTACATTTTGTAAATAGCTTTACGTGAAAATCATCAATAAATATTTTTCAGCTTTTTTGTGAATTCTAACATATATTGACGAAAAACATCACATCACAGCCCCTTGCAGGTCTTATTATAGACGATAAGAGCGATAATTACGAAGATTATCTGCGCAATATTGACCGAAAGCGTAAATCCGAATGCCAGCTTGCATATCACAAGATCAAGCACCAGCGGCGATGCTGTCGATATCCCGACCGATTTTTCAAATCCCAGCCACGAAAGATATCTCGAACCCGCACAGAGATGCGCAACCAGCGACCCTGCGACGACTCCCGCCAGCAGAAAGAAAATAAACGCTATCGTTTTCTTGAATCCGCTGTTCATATTTTCAAACTCCCCTCAGATTATTCCTCTGTAATACAGCCCGTTTGTGGGCTTTCCCGATATGCGCGGGCGTGTCCCGCTCCTGTATGCGGCGATGATGTCAAGCATCTCATCTGCCGATTCATCATCAAAAAGCAGTGTCAGGAAGGAAACATTCTTAACATCTGCGAGCCTGTCCGAAAGCAGCAGCTTATCGCAGTTGAGCAGCTCCGTTGAAGTTCCGTCGCAGACAGCGGGGAATGATCTGCCCGTTCTGTCCGTCAGCTTCTTTGTGCATTTTCCGCAGCCGCCCGCCGATGCCTTTACGGGGCAGTTCCTGCAAAGCATGAGCGGCAGCCGTCCGTATGCATATATGCCGATCGGAAGCTCCGCCGAAAGCTCCGAGATCTGCGTGAGTTTAAGCTCAAACGATGCGGTTATGTCCGCCGCTCCGAGCCTTTTCATCTCCGAAACGGCATACGAATTGAAAATATTCAGCTCCGCACCGCCGTGAACGGTCATTCCGACAGCCTGCGCCATCGGGATATGTGCGATATTTCGGCAGTATGCATTTGTTATCCCAAGCTTTTTCAGATCGGACAGCTCAGTCATCACCACGGTTTCGTCCGTGATATATCTTGGCAGCGAAACGCACAGCTTTTCCGGGCTTATCCCCGCTTTCAGGCACTTTCCGACACCGCCGACCGGCAGTATCAGCATATCCGCCGCCTTTGCGAATTTTTCGGGATATTTCAGTATCTCCGCCGCATCGTATGCAAATATCCTTATGCGGTATCCCCCGTCATTCGTGTGCTTTTTCCTCGGGATATCGGGGATATCATTGTAAACTGCCTTTATTTTGGAGCTTTCCGTCCTCGCCTTATCGAGCATCGTCACAGCATCACGCCGCATCGCATTAAGCTCGGACGCAGGCAGCATTATCCCGTCATCGGCATATAGATCAAGCTTTCCGAAATCATATACCGTATCGCCCAGCTTTGACAGCTGCTTTTCCGCAAATTCCGCAGAGATCGGACGGTTTTCCGCCTTTTCGGGGATACCGCCAGTTACAGTGACCGAAACGCCGTCCGCAGACATTTTAAGCTCAGCGGGACATCCGTTTTTCACGCTCAGAACAAAGTCAGCAGTTGTGCATTTGCGTTCCCTGCGGTAAAGCTCATGCAGCCGCGGGAACACCTTATCCGCCGATACAACGTCCTCTTTACGGCGTTTTCCGAACATATCCGCCGTAATTTTCTTAGTGTAATAGCCGTCGGTAAATCCGCTTCTCGAGAACACCGCACGCAGCGTATCGAGATCGGGTTCCTTTCCGTCAAGCGCGGCACGGCAGGCAGTCACAGCGGCAGCGACATACTCCGCACGCTTCATTCTGCCCTCTATCTTCAGCGACGCTATCCCCATATCCCGCATTTCGGCAAGATACGGCACAAGGCACATATCTTTGAGCGACAGCGCACATTCGGGATCATCTCCGAAGGGCTTTCCCTTTGCGGAAAACGGCAGTCTGCACGCCTGGGCGCAGCCGCCTCTGTTCGCACTTCTTGAACCTATCACAGCCGACATATAGCACTGTCCCGAAACGGACATGCAGTGCGCCCCGTGAACGAAAGCCTCGACCTCTATACCCGTACCGCAGAGTGCTTTCAGTTCATCTCGGGACATCTCCCTCGCAGCAACAACTCTCGTAAATCCGAGCTTTTTCGCTTCTTCCGCACCCATCGGCGTGTGTATCGTCATCTGTGTCGATGCATGGATAGGTATGTCGGGGACACATTCCCTCATGACCTTAGCCGCACCGATATCCTGAACGATAAATCCATCCACGCCGATATCAGCCGCAAACCTCAGCTCATCTCTGAGGTCGGATATCTGCGGGTCCGAAACCACCGTATTTATCGCCTGATACAGCTTCGCATTGTGCAGCCTGCAAAGCTCCGCCGCAGCAGCAAGCTCGTCCCTGTCAAAATTCTTTGCGCCCGACCTCGCCGAAAACAGCTTTGAGCCGACATAAACAGCGTCCGCACCGCATCTCAGGGCGGCTTCAAGGCTTTCGGGCGAGCCTGCGGGGGCTAAAAGTTCGATCATCGGGTGCTCCTTATTTCTTCAGATATTCGTCCGCTTTTTTCGTTACATCTCCTGCGATCTTCTGTATCTTCAGATCGTTTTCCAGCCCCGAAAGCTTGGCTTTGAGGGAATCGCAGTCCTTGCGTGCCTCATCTCTTTCAAGCATCGCATGAGTTGCCTCATCAACGTACTGCTTGATCTGGTCTCTGATATTGTCAACGCTTTCGTTTGCCTTTTTCGTATCGTCCATAGCGCCGAGAGCGACAAGCACCGCAGCTGTCTGCATCGACATTCCGCTGCCTGCGTCCATCATCTTGTTTATGCGGCTTTCGAGATCCTTTGCCAGCTCGATTATATAATTCGGGTTCTCTGAGCTTTTAAGGATATAATCCTTGCCGCAGATAGTTACTCTTATCCTGTTCATAATGCATTTTCCTTTCAGAAGATCATAGCTGTTTATATTGTACAACAAAAATCCCGTCAAGTCAAGGCATCGCACGCATCATTTTACGCTTATGTATCATAATATGAACATCGGCACATACATCACGCATAAGCGGATATTTAATTATCACATACAGCATAATGCACAAAATTTCGCCGCATATTTATTTGAATATGCATATAAATCACAGAATTGAAAAAATGCCGAAAAAAGCGGAAAAAAGCTGTTGAGATGAAAGAAAAAACATGATATAATATAGTACAGATGTGTCAGTCTATGTTTTTTAATGCTGTCCGCACGGATATTGCGGAGTTTTTTTGATATATCGGAAGAAATTTTTAAGGAGAATGAATATGTTTACAAAGGATATCGGAATCGACCTCGGTACTGCAAATACACTTATTTATATGAGAGGAAAGGGCATCATTATCAGAGAGCCGTCCGTTGTTGCTGTTGATACACGCACAGACAAGGCTAAATACGTAGGTCAGGAGGCAAAGGACGTTATCGGAAGAACTCCGGGTTCTATCGTTGCTGTACGTCCCCTGAAGGACGGCGTTATCGCTGATTTTGACGTTACCACAACAATGCTCCAGGAATTCATCCACAAGGCACTGAAGGGCTCTTTCCCCGGCACAAAAGCAAGAGTTATCATCTGCATTCCCTCGGGAGTTACAGCCGTTGAAAGACGTGCCGTTAAGGAAGCTGCCGAGAATGCGAACGCAAAGCGGGTAAACATCATCGAAGAGCCTATGGCTGCGGCTATCGGCGCAGGTCTGCCTGTTGCCGATCCTACCGGTTCCATGATCGTTGACATCGGCGGCGGCACATCGGAAGTCGCTGTTATATCGCTGGGCGGCATCGTTACATCACGCTCGGTAAGAGTTGCGGGAGATGAATTTGACTCATCCATCGCTGCATACATCAAGAAAAAGTACAACCTGCTCATAGGTGAAAGAACAGCCGAGAATATCAAGATCGGCATAGGCTCCGCATATCCCATGGACGAAGAAACCTCCATGGAGATCAAGGGAAGAAACCTGCTGAACGGTCTGCCCGAGAACATCACTATCATGTCCTCCGAGATCAGAGAAGCACTTGCTGAACCGCTCTCACACGTTATCGAGGCTATCAAGACAACTCTTGAAAAGACTCCCCCTGAGCTTGCTGCGGATATTATCGACCAGGGAATCACGCTCGCAGGCGGCGGCGCTCTGCTGAGAGGTCTTGACAGACTTATCAACAAGGAAACAGGCATGCCCGTAAACATCGCAGAATCCCCTCTCGACTGCGTTGCAGAGGGTACGGGAAAGGTCCTCGAGGATATCGAAAAGCTCCACGAGGTACTGAACGACGACTCCAAATATTACTGATAATAACCGCCGTTGACGCCCTGATTTTCCTAAAGAACGGAGGATGAATGCCGTGGGCGATTTCTTCAAAAGCTTCCGTTTCAAGGTGCTGCTCTGCTTATGCGCCCTGATAGTGGGAGTTACAATCTACACTGTCACAAGAGGCGGCTATTCAAGCGGCAGCTCATCATTCTTCGGGACGATGTTTGCGCCTCTCCAGCGGCTTTCCGAGTCGATATCGGAAAGCGTGACTTCCTCGCTTGATTCCGTTGTCAATGCGGACAGATATTACCGTGAAAATCAGAAGCTCAAAGAGGAACTCGGCAAGTGCTACAACGAGCTTATCGACTATGACAACATAAAGCGTGAAAACGAGGAATTCCGCAAGATGCTGGAGCTGAAAGAGAAATATCCCGACTATGTTTTCTCTTCACCATGCTCGATAATCGCAAGAACGACCAACGATCCCTATGGAGCATTCACGATAGACAAAGGCTCAGATGACGGCATCGCACCGAACGATCCTGTCGTAACATCGGTCGGTCTTGTCGGCATATGCAGCGAGGTATCCCCCCGCAATTCAAGGGTAAGAACGATATTCTCACCTGAAAATCCCGTAGGCGTAATGTGCGTAAGAACGAAGGATACAGGCGTTCTCGAAGGCAGCTATGAGCTTGCGGAAAAGGGACTGTGCAGAATGTCCTACATCGACAAAAACAGCGACATGAAGGTCGGCGACCTCGTTGTGACCTCGGGAAACAGCGGTATCTTCCCCATTGACCAGCTCGTCGGAACGGTCGAGGAGGTCGAAATGGAGGAAAGCGGACTGTCTAAGTATGCAATAGTCCGTCCCGTAGTCGCACCGGGAGAAACGGTCAACGTTTTCGTTATCACAAGCTTCAACGGACAGGGAGAAGGCTATGAATAATCAGAAAAAAAGGCAGCTTGAAAGTGTACGCACTGTTATAAAATGGGTGCTCTCCATGCTGCTTGCGGGTATTTTCTACATCTATATGACAACGGGGCAGCACTCAATTCCGCTGCCCCTTATTTACATTCCGATGACTGTTGCGGTCGCATCCAAAACAGAGCCTTTCACGGCAGGTCTGTGGGGACTTTTCTGCGGAATGATGACCGATTCCGCATTCGACAAGCTTTTCGGCTTCAATGCGATAATATTTGCCGCAGCTGCTGTGCTGATCTCGCTCATGTTCCTGTACATTCTCAGGCAGAATATCATGAATATACTCCTGCTGAATGCCGTGTTCATACCGATCCAAGCGGGGCTTGACTTCCTGTTTTTCTACGGGATATGGAACTACCCCGACGAGGGGCTGATATGGCTGCACATTTTCATGCCCCAGATGCTG
Source organism: uncultured Ruminococcus sp. (assembly GCA_900556055.1). Classification (GTDB taxonomy): domain Bacteria; phylum Bacillota; class Clostridia; order Oscillospirales; family Ruminococcaceae; genus UMGS1889. Next base: position 8,081 of record USNJ01000026.1, on the reverse strand, counting down.
ATGACGCTCATATGGACGTTACCCGTTTACCTTATAATAAAATGGATATTCAAACGGTTCGGACCTATCGAGGAAACTTACATCGAGGAAAAATCCGAGGATATTGTCAGGGAATGATCTGTTCCAAGCATCGGACATAGATTGCCAAAAAATGACATAACACAAATACTTCACGGAGGGACTTTTTATGAAGCTAAATATGAGATCAAGACTTGAAGCTGTCGGGTTATGGGCATTCATATTTTTCATTTTCTTATGTCCGCTGTGGTTTGTGATCTGCGTGTTTTCGGGTCAGTTCCGACTGCTCATCATCGGCATACTGCTCCTGATACCGATATGCATTATCCTGTCTGCGATATTTTACTTTGTCGGATTGGCGAAAACTATCAGGAAAAATAAAAACAAATATAAAAGATACGAGCAGATAATCAGCGAAAAGGGCGCATGTCCCGAAGCCGCCGATGAGCTGGAGAAAATGCTGGATCTCGCAGAAAGCAGATCGGAAAAAAATGATATCATACTGACGCTCTCTGCGCTTTATCTTACGATCGGCATGAAGGAAAAGGCGTCACAGACTGCCGACAGGCTTGACGAAAGCGCATTTCCATCACCAAATAACGGAACAGCATCGAGAGTATGTCTCGCTGAAATTTATACACAGCTGTATTTTATCCGCTGCGCAGCGGAAGAAACCGAAAAAGCCGAAGCTGCTTATCATGCAGGCGAACCGTATTTACTTGAATTTGCGGAGCAGATACCGAAGTGTGCGATCGCTATTGCGAAGCATGAAGAAGCACACACAGATATCAGCCGTGCAATGGAGATACTCTCGTCAGCCGAGAAAAATGCAGATAAGCTGTCCCTGATACAGATCTGGGATCAGAAAGCACGCATCTGCGAGAAAATGTCGGACAATGCAAAAGCACTTGAATATTATCAGATGGTATATGACAATACAGATATAAAAATGGTCAGAGAATCAGCCGAAAAGAATATCGAAAGGCTGAAAAACACCGAAAGCAAAGGAGAAACCTATAGCCATGAAAACAATTGAAGAAGTAAGGGAAATATTCAAAAACGACAGATTTGCGACCGAAAACGGCGCATATATCGAGGAAATAGGCGAAAAATATGCAAAGTGCAGCCTTACCCTGACCGACCGCCACAAGAACGCAATGGGCGCCGTTATGGGTGCGGTCTATTTCACTGTCGCTGATTTTGCCTTTGCGGCAGCTACCAACAATCAGGCAATGACAACCGTTTCGCTGACCTCCGAGATATCCTTTTTCGGTCAGCCCAAGGGAGATAAGCTCATCGCAGAAGCAGCGTGCGTCAGAGACGGCAGAACTACCTGCTATTACCGTGTCGATGTAAAGGACGAGGGCGGAAAGATCTGCGCCGCCGTTTCGATAACGGGATATCACGTTGCATAATACATAAAAATAATACGAAAGGAGCCGCCTTATGTTCAAAAAGATAATCGAAACCATAAGAGGCTGGCTGTTCATCGTCATAACGCTTATAGCCATGGCGCTGTGTGCGATAAGACTCATGAAGCTGCAGATCGTTATGGGCGAGGACTATCTTAATCAGTCAAAGACCAGTTCCTACGGCAATCAGGTCATAAGTGCGGCAAGGGGCGAGATCGTCGATTCCTCGGGAAATCTTATCGTCAAAAACAAGGTCGGTTTCAATATCGTCCTCGAAAAGGCTTTTTTTCCGTCGGATAACGATGAGCAGAACCGCATTATCCACAAAGTCATAACCCTGCTCAGAAGAGACGGCGAAAACTGGACGGATAATCTGCCTATAAGCTCGGAATCTCCCTTCGTTTTTCTTCCCTCCCAGGAAACCGCTGTCTCCAAAATGCTCAAAAATCTCAATCTCCAGAACTATGCGACCGCTGAGGACTGCATAATGGAGATGATCGACAGATACGGCATTTCCTTGGATTACAATGTGGAAGAAGCCCGTCTTATTGCGGGAATACGCTACGAAATGGAACAGAAGGGATTTTCCGTTTCCAACCGCTATACCCTCGCCGAGGACGTGCTTATGGACACGGTAATAAAGATCAAGGAGCTTACCTACGATCTTCCCGGTGTAGATGTGGTGGAGGACGCTGTGCGCACCTATGAGGTCGGAGATGTTCTGCCGCACGCTATCGGCACTGTCGGCGCAATTGATGCCGAAGAATACGCCGAGCTGAAGGACAAGGGCTACGGTCTGAATTCCGTGCTTGGAAAAAGCGGCATTGAAAAGGCTATGGAACAGTATCTCCGCGGAACAGACGGCACGCGCCAGCTGGAAATGATGGACGGCAAGGTCATTTCCGATACGATAACTGAAGAAGCTATCCCCGGAAACACAGTTCAGCTTACGGTAGATTCGGATTTTCAGCGTCAGATGCAGGCTATCCTCGAACGGCACATTCTCTATCTCCGAAACCAGACGGAAGCCGATGCAAAGGGCAAAACAGCCAATGCGGGTGCGCTTGTCGTTGTCGATGTGAAAACGGGTGCTGTCCTCGGAATGGCTACCTATCCGACTTATGATATCAACGACTATATCACGAACTACGAAAGTGTAGTCAGCCGTGAAAATTCTCCGCTTACAAACCGTGCGATAAACGGTCTTTACCGTCCCGGCTCAACATTCAAGACAATAACCGCCTGCGCAGGTCTGAACGAGGGCATAATCGACGCAAGCTCGACCGTTTTCTGCGGACACAAATACACCTATTATCCCGACTGGAACCCGCCTCCCGGATGCCTGGGATGGCACGGAAACATCAACGTTGTTACTGCGCTCGAAAAATCCTGCAACATCTTTTTCTATGATGTCGGCAGACGTGTCGGCATTGACACACTTGCGAGATATGCGGCAATGTTCGGTCTCGGCGAAGAAACAGGACTTGAGATAGGCGGCGCAAAAGGCTATGTTGCGTCCCCTGCTGTTTTCGACAAATACGGCTGGGAATGGAACACGGGTAATGTTATCCAGGCGGCTATCGGTCAGTCGGAAACGAACATCACGCCGATCCAGATGGCTTGTCAGGCTATGACTATCGCAAATAAGGGCGTGCGCTATCAGCCGTATCTTGTTGACAGCATTCACACCTATAATATGGAAGAAACCGTAAAAAAGACAGAACCGAAGATAGCCGCAGTTGTCCCCGACAACACCGGCACAACATTCGATGTTATCACTCAGGGCATGATAAAAGCCGCTGCGACCGTCAAAGCACACAATTCCAAGGTCCCGTTTGATGTTTCGCTGACTACTCTCCCCTTTGAAGTCGCTATCAAGACGGGTTCGCCGCAGAAAACTGCCGACATAAGCAGCTCAGCAGTTATCGGATTTGCTCCCGCAGACGATCCCGAGATCGCATTTGCCTGCTATGTCGAGGAGGGCGAATACGCTAAATATATGGTCCGCTCGATAATCGACGTTTACTTCGGCACGGGCGACGGAACTCCCATCTCCGCAGATGAGATCGTTACAACAGCACCGACAGAAACGACCGCACCTCCCGAGCAGACCCTCTCCGATACGGTGACAGCCACGGAAACATCTGCGCCCGAAACTGCTGCCGAAACGACCGTCCCCGAAACATCGGCAGCCGAAACCTCTGAATAAAAGGAAGGAAAAACCATGATAAAGCTTATTGCAACCGACATGGACGGAACGCTCCTGACATCTGAAAAGAAGCTTCCTCCCGACTTCGACGATACGCTTGATATGCTGGAAAGCAAAAACGTCCGCTTTGTTATCGCAAGCGGACGTTCCTATTCAGCACTGAAAATGACATTCCCGAACCATATTGACCGCATGGAATTCATCTGCGACAACGGGGCTTACATCATGATCGGCGGAAAGCTCGACAAGGTGAGCATTATCCCGAGAGAAACAGTCACAAGAATAATTTCGGAATGCCGAAAGCTTGACAGCGTTACTCCTGTCCTCTGCGCAATGAACGGCACATATTTCGACAGCTGTATCCCGGGACTTTACGAGGAGATCAGCCGATTTTATATGAACTTCTCGCAGGTCGATGACCTTCTGAAAGTAAATGACGATGTTTTCAAGATCGCTGTCTGCGATGCGCATAATCCTATCAATAATTCGCTGCCCGTCCTGTCCGGAGTGTTCGGCGGCACGCTTTCACTCGCAGCATCCGGTCCTATGTGGATGGATATTATGAACAGAGGCATAAACAAGGGGGCTGCGCTGAAGGAGATACAGTCCCGCCTCGGCATATCATACGAGGAAACAATGGCGTTCGGCGACTACTTCAACGACAGCGAGCTGCTGAAAAATGCCTTTTACAGCTATGCAATGGCGAATGCTCACCCCGATATGTTTGGCATCGCACGATATAAGGCGGACACTAATGATAATTTCGGAGTTACGAAAGTTATCCGCGATTTTTTCAGCATGAATAATGAATAATATTTTTGTATTATGTAAAAATTTTCAATATCACTTGACATAAAGTCAGCTTTATACTTTATAATATAAGCATAAAAGACAGGAGCGTTTTCCTGCGGAAAGGATATGAAGAAATGATACTTGAAAAAATAAACTCCCCCGCTGATGTGAAAAAGCTTGATAACAGCGAGCTTACAGTGCTTGCGGAGGACATGAGAAAAGCACTTATCCACAAGCTCAGCATTCACGGCGGTCACTGCGGACCTAACCTGGGCATGGTAGAAGCTACGATCGCACTCCACTATGTTTTCAATTCCCCTGTTGATAAGATCGTATATGATGTATCTCATCAGAGCTACTGCCACAAGATGCTGACAGGCAGAAAGGACGCTTTCCTTTACGAAGAGCATTTCGACGATGTTTCGGGATATACGGAGCCTTCGGAAAGCGAGCATGATTTCTTTACTGTCGGACACACATCTACTGCGCTGAGCCTTGCCTGCGGACTTGCTAAGGCGAGGGATCTCAAGGGCGGCAGCGAAAATATAATCGCAGTTGTAGGCGACGGTTCTCTGAGCGGCGGCGAGGCACTTGAGGGACTGGACTTTGCAGGCGAGCAGACGACCAACCTTATCATCGTCATCAACGACAACGATATGTCCATCGCCGAAAACCACGGCGGTATGTATAAAAATCTGAAGCTTCTCCGTGAAACAGACGGCAAGGCTGAATGCAACCTCTTCAAGGCTATGGGACTTGACTATGTTTTCGTCGGAAACGGAAATGATATTCCCTCCCTTATATCCGCATTCAAAAGCGTCAGGGACAGTGCAAAGCCCGTAGTTGTCCACATCGTGACCGAAAAGGGCAAGGGACTTTCATTCGCCGAAAAGAACAAGGAGCAGTGGCACTGGAGTATGCCGTTCGATCCCGAAACAGGAAAATGCACCGTTGATTTCGGCGGCGGCGAGGATTATGGCACCATCACCCGTGATATTCTGATGAACAAGATCAGGTCGGACAGCAAGGTCTGCGCTATAACCTCCGCAACACCGACAGTTTTCGGATTTACTGCCGACAAGCGTGCCGAAGCGGGAAAGCAGTTCATCGATGTTGGAATTGCCGAGGAACACGCCACTGCTCTGGCATCAGGCATCGCAGCGGCAGGTGGAAAGCCTTTCTACGGCGTTTACAGCTCATTTATCCAGAGGACATACGATCAGCTTTCTCAGGATGTCTGCATAAACAGCAGCCCTGTTGCGATCGCTGTTTTTGCAGCTTCGGTCTATGGAATGAACGATGTTACGCATCTCGGAATATTCGATATCCCGATGATCTCAAATATCCCGAACCTTGTTTATATCGCACCGACGACAAAGGAAGAATATGTCGCAGCGATCGACTGGGCAATAGAGCAGAACGAGCATCCGACTGCTGTAAGAGTCCCCGCATGGGTTGTATCCGACGGAAAGCCCTGCACCAAGGATTTCTCGAAGCTGAACAAATATGAGGTCACACAAAAGGGCGCAAAGGTCGCTGTTATCGCACTCGGCACATTCTATGGCATGGGCGTTCAGGCGGCTGAGCTTATCGAAAAGAAAACAGGCGTAAAGCCGACTGTCATCAATCCGTTCTATATCACGGGCATTGACAGTGAGCTGCTTGAAAGCCTGAAAGCCGATCACGATGTTGTCATCACTCTTGAAGACGGCATTCTCGACGGCGGATTTGGTGAGAAGATCGCACGTTTCTACGGAAACAGCAGCGTAAAAACTCTCTGCTTCGGTCTGAAAAAGGAATTCCTCGACAGATACGATGTAAATAAGGTGCTGAAGGCAAATCATCTTACACCCGAACAGATCGCAGAGGATACGGTAAACGCACTCTGATAATTATTGATATTCATAAAAACGGCGCATATCCATGTATGAGATATGCGCCGTTTTTTCATTTCCAAGATAAAAAATCCGCACGAAACCGAATTCCGTGCGGATAATTATTACTTCTTCTGATTTTCAATCGACGCTCTGATAAAGTCTGCAAACAGCTTCTGAGGCTTGTTCGGACGGGACTTGAACTCGGGGTGGAACTGAACGCCCACGAACCACGGGTGATCCTTGATCTCGACGATCTCGACAAGTCTTTCGTCGGGAGAAATACCTGCGATGGAAAGTCCTGCTTCTGTGAGCTGCTTTCTGAATGCGTTGTTGTATTCCCATCTGTGACGGTGACGCTCGTAGATAAGATCCTCGCCGTAGATCTCGCGGCATCTGCTGCCCTCTGCAAGCTTGCAGGGATACAGTCCAAGACGCATTGTGCCGCCCTTTTCGGTGATAGTCTTCTGATCCTCCATAATGTCGATAACTGCGTACTCCTCAGCACCGAACTCGGAAGAATTAGCGCCTGCCATTCCGCAGACATGACGTGCAAATTCAACGACAGCCATCTGCATTCCAAGACAGATACCGAACAGCGGCACCTTGTTCTCTCTTGCATATCTGATAGCCTCGATCATTCCCTCGATTCCTCTGTTGCCGAAGCCGCCGGGAACGATGATGCCATCGCACATATTCAGCAGATCGTCAGCTGTATCGGGAGTGATCTCCTCGGAATTTATCCACTTTATCTCAACATTTGCATCATTTACGATACCGCCGTGACGGAGTGCCTCGGCAACTGAGAGATAAGCATCGGGCAGTGCGACATATTTGCCGACAAGTCCGATAGTTACGTGCTTTGCAGCCGCCTTCTGACGGTTGACCATAGCAGTCCATTCAGTAAGATCGGGAGTTCTGTTCTCAAGTCCGAGGTGATGACATACGCTGTCAGCCAGTCCTTCATGCTCAAGCCAGAGAGGAACTTCATAAAGCGAGGGTGCAGTGAGGTTCTGGATAACGTCCTCGGGACGGATATTGCAGAAAAGTGCGATCTTTTTGCGCATTTCCTCGGGAAGCTCCTTCTCGCTTCGGCAGACGATAACATTCGGCTGGATTCCGAGAGAAAGCAGTTCCTTTGCGGAATGCTGTGTAGGCTTGGACTTCAGCTCCTCAGAGCCTGCGATATACGGAACGAGAGTTACGTGGATATACATAGCGTTCTCACGTCCGACCTCTGTAACTACCTGTCTGATAGCTTCAAGGAACGGTGTGGACTCGATATCGCCGACAGTACCGCCGATCTCGGTGATAACGATGTCTGTCTGTGTTTCCTTGCCGACCTTGTAAACTCTTTCCTTTATCTCATTTGTGATATGCGGGATAACCTGAACAGTTCCGCCGAGATAGTCGCCGCGGCGCTCCTTGTTAAGAACGGTCCAGTAGATCTTACCGGTCGTTACATTTGAATTTACGGACAGATTTTCATCAATAAAACGCTCGTAGTGGCCAAGGTCAAGGTCAGTCTCAGCACCGTCATCGGTAACGAAAACTTCACCGTGCTGAATTGGGTTCATGGTTCCCGGATCTATATTAATATATGGGTCAAATTTTTGCATTGTTACAGAATAGCCTCTTGCTTTTAAAAGACGGCCAAGAGATGCGGCTGTTATACCCTTTCCGAGTCCTGATACTACACCGCCTGTTACAAATACGTATTTTACTGGCATAATTGTTCCTCCTTAAAAAAATAAATACCAAATCATTATACCCCTA
>USNJ01000025.1 GCA_900556055.1 uncultured Ruminococcus sp. | reverse complement strand
CATTAGCAGAGTTGCAACAACTGCTGCGAGGATAGAGCCGATGTAAACCGAGTTCCAGATCTGCTGAAGTGCAGCACCGTCTGCGCCTGCGCCCGCAAGCCAGCCGTTCATGCCCTCAGCGGCTATCTGATTTGGGTTTACGAAAACAATATATGCCATAGCAAAGAAAGTCGTCAGACCTGCCGCAATCTCTGTTCTGACATTGGTGTTGTTTTCCTTGAGTTTGAACAGTTTTTCCATAATATACCTCCCATAGAATATTCCATATCCATTATAACAAAACAGCAGCTTTTATTCAAAAACAATTTATGATTTATTTTTTACCGATCAGATAATTATCGGCATCATTTATTGACGGATATTGCCGAATATGAGCAAAAATCCTTGACTGAAAGAGCAGAATGTGTTACAATTATATTTGTATTTTTATATACGGAGCTGTTGAAATGAAAACAGAACTTCATATCCATACCTCTTATTCGCACGACAGTATGCTCAGCATAGGTCTTATCGCCCTTATATGCAGGATCAAAGGGATAGACTGTATCGCCGTATGCGACCATAACACAGCAGAGGGCGCACTTAAAGCTAGGGATAGACTCAGAAAAAAGAGAATAAATGTCATTGTCGGAGAAGAGATATTTACCGAAAGCGGAGAGATCATCGGACTTTTCCTGAACGGAACTATCCCGCAGGGACTTCCCGCCTTCAGGACCGCCGAGCTTATCAGAGAACAAGGCGGTCTGATATACATACCTCACCCGTATGATGAAAAAAGAAAAAAAACCGTGCTCACTCGGGACAGCCTTTCGCAGATTGCGGATATGGCTGACTTTATTGAGATACATAACGGAAGAAATATCAGCGCAGAGTTTGACATAAAGCAGAAAGAAGCAGCCGACAGATACACCGATCCGCAGCGGACCGTCCGTGTATCGGGAAGTGATGCGCACACATGGTTCGAGCTTGGCAGGAATTACATGATATCCGCTGAATATGACACTTCGTCACCCGAAAGCTTCAAGGCAGCCATGGCATCCGCAGAAGCTGTCACAGCGCCCTGCTGCGCAGCTGCTCATTTTCATACAAAGCTTATCAGAGCATTCAGACTGCTGCTGAAAGGAAATTTCAATGAATTATATAGAATTATCCTCAGAAAATGCCGAAAAGGACACTCTGAGACTCGCTGAAATGATAAGCGGAAGCTATTCGCCAGATGCGGTGGTTTTTGTTTCAAAGGGCGCATATAAGATCGGAGCGGAGCTTGGAAAATATTTTGATGTGCCTGTTCTGGAGATATTTGCAGAAAGAAAAATGAATGCGCTGAAACAACTCTGCTCACCTTTTCTGCGGCTCATACCGTCAAAGCTGAAACATAAGCTGAGGAGCATGGAGGTCAGCGGAAACTCCCACAAAAAGAACAGCGAAAGAAAAGTGCATTGGGGAAAAATACCGAAGAATGCCGAAAATGCAAACTTCAGAAGGATACTTCTCGCAGATGATTCCTGCGACACGGGCAGCACATTCGTGCAGTGTGCCGAGGAAATAAAAAAGCGTTATCCGTCAGCCGAAATAAAAACTGCGGCATTAAATGTTTTTTCCGATTCGGAGAACATTATTCACACGGATTTCTGTATTTACAGGGACTGCCTGATCTCAGGTCCATGGTCAAACGATTCAGCGGAACATAAAGATTTTTTAAAAGGATATAACAGGTACATATCCGAAAAATAACAGGGGAGTTTTTATGGATACCAATACACGAACCATTCAGCTTTACTGTCTGGAGCTTCTTAAAATATAAAGCAAAAAGGAGATATCGTTAAATGACCGGCGATGAAATAGATTTTGTTATAATATGGGTAGACGGCTCCGATCCGGAATGGCTTGCGGAAAAAGCAAAATATGCCCCTCCCGCCGATACCGACAGCCGTCCCGAACGCTACCGTGACTGGAATCTTCTTCCGTACTGGTTCAGGGGCGTGGAGAAGTTTGCTCCGTGGGTAAGAAAGATCCATTTTGTAACATGGGGACATATCCCCAAATGGCTCAACACGGATCACCCCAAGCTTAATATTGTCCGTCATGAGGATTATATTCCCGAAAAATATCTTCCGACCTTCAGTTCGCATACCATCGAGCTGAATATCCACAGAATAGAAGGACTTTCCGAGAATTTTGTTTATTTCAATGATGATATGTTCATCACGGCTCCTGTTTCAAAAGAGATTTTCTTTAAAAACGGTCTGCCGTGTGACAGTGCAGTGCTTAATGTTCATTGCTATGCTCCCGATCTTCCCATACAGATGATCGCCATAAATGATGCGGGAATAATCAATGCTCATTACAATATAAAGGACACCATTAAAAGTTCACGTTCCAAGTGGCTCAATCCCCTGTACGGAAAGCATCTTATGCGTACAATACCGCTTATGTTCTGCCCGAGATTTCCGGGATTTTATCAGCCGCATCTTCCGTCATCACTCAAAAGATCGGTAATTGAAGATATCTGGAAGGCTGAACCCGAGGTGCTTGACAGAACCTGCTCAAACAAGTTTCGTTCTATGTATGATGTCAATCAGTGGCTTTTCAGAGAATGGCAGCTTGCGGGAAACCGCTTTATCCCAAGAAGCACAAATGTCGGCACAACATTTTATCCCGACAGAGACGGCAAAGATGAGTTTATGCGCGCGGCAGAATATATTTCAAAGCAGAAGAAAAAGCTTATCTGCATCAATGATTGTCAGCTGAGTGATGAAGAATTTGCTGAATATTCCCGGATCCTTGCTGACGGATTCATAAAAGCATTGCCCGAGAAATCGGATTTTGAGGTGTAACGATAAATGGTCAAAGTTCTTGAAAAGCTTAAATATATCGAGAATGGCGGCATAGAAAAATTTGTTTTCGATTCAGTCAGCAGATTGGATTCGCATACTGCCGAGGCTGAAATTTATTATGAAAACAAACCCTCAACAGATAAATATATTGATTTTGCCGAAAAACATAACATAAAATTGATATGTCCCGCTCAGAATTATGCATCTATCAGGTTTAAGCCATTCAGAGTCCTTGCAAAATGGAACGGATTTCTGAGATATGCCAAAGAAAATCATTATGATATTATCCATATCCATTTGTGCAGACCGTATGACGGACTGTATGCAATGGCAGCACAAATTGCAGGGTGCAAAAACATAATTCTTCATTCTCATTTTTCCGAAAGAAATGACTGTAAATTCTTTGAAAAAATACTTGACCCCATATTCAGGACTGTTAACCGCAGAACAGGCAGCAAATTTGCAGCGTGTTCCGAAAGTGCGGCAAAGTATATGTTTGGCAAAACGGATTTTATTCTGCTGAAAAACGGAATAGATACATCTGCCTTTTCATACAGCGTTGGCATACGCACAACGGAAAGAGAAAGAATGAAGCTCTCCGACAGCTTTGTTATCGGAAATGTCGGCAGACTGTGCATATTAAAAAACCAGACTTTTCTTCTCGATACATTTTCGGAGATACTGAAAATTCGCAGCAACAGCATTCTTGTTATTGCGGGAGACGGCGAACTTTCGGACAGTCTCCGTGAAAAAGCAAAAGCACTTGACATATCGGAAAAAGTCGTTTTCTGCGGTTCTGTTGACAATGTTTCCGCTCTGTATCAGGCTTTTGACTGCTTTGCGTTCCCATCGCTGTCCGAAGGACTTGGCATCGCCGCGGTCGAGGCTCAGACATCGGGACTTATAACTGTCTGCTCGGACGGCGTACCCAAAGAAGCCGCCGTAACGGAGCTTTGCAGCTTTATGCCGCTTTCCGCTTCTCCGAAAGAGTGGGCGGAGCATATCCTTTCTGCGTGCAATGGCTATGAGCGGCGCAGCTATGCCGAGGAGATAAAAGCAGTGGGATATGATATAAATGATACTGCAAAGCAGCTGGAGAAAATTTATCGTTCTCTGTTGGACGGATAAGGATTATTTATGAATACGAAAGGTTTTCACAATAAATGAACAGGTTTCTTTCAAAGCTTTTTGATAGCGAGGCAGCCGTAGTTTTTCTGTTGATTCCATTCATAAAACCTGCCTGCTTTGAAAATATGAATGGACTGCAATTTGTTGACAATATATATGATTTTTACAGAATGATATCTTTCTGTATCATCATAGGCTGTCTTATAATCCATAAGCGCTTATCAAAGGCTATTTTAGGTATTATTGTCTTTGAACTCAGTATCTTTATTCCAACGATATTCTGCAACGGAAGTATATTAAAATTCGGCATTGCGGCAGGATCGGTCATTGGTTTCAGCGTCCTTATAGATCTTGGAATAAACTACAACAGCAAAGTTTTTTTTAAATCGCTTTTTGATCTTTGCTTTACACTTATAGGGATAAATTTTTTGCTTCTTTTAATGTATCCAAACGGCGTCACCACGGACGCACTGGGTTCTCAGATCAATTTTATGGGAATTGATAATGCGCTGTCACCAATACTTGTGACTGCAATGGTCATTGCTGTGATTTACGGTGAGCTTTGGGAAAGAAAAATTCAGAGAAATATTATGCTTCTCCTTATATCCGCAACTTTCATTATAACATGGTCCGCAACGGGAGTGGTAGGATGGTTTATTGTCCTGATCTATATTTTGTTTTTCTACAAAAAAAAATGTGCAGTTATGGTACAGCCTGCAACAGTTTACCCAATTTATATTTTGATGTTTGTGTCAATTGTAGTACTGAGACTTCAGGATAATTTTGCTTTTATAATCGAAAAAATCCTGAAAAAAAATGTTTCATTTACGGGGCGCACTGCTATCTGGGACAAGGCAATATTTTTGATAAAGGAATCGCCTGTGTTTGGCTACGGTGTAAGAAATTCAGGAATGATAAATATGCCTAACGGATATGCCTATTATGCCCATAATGCTTTTTTGGAAACAATGCTTCAGGGCGGAACGATAGCTTTGATATTTTTTGTTGCTCTTTTTATTATTTCAGGCAGCAAGCTTCAGAAGTTCAGATACTCGGGTATCGCAGGCATTATTACCGCAATGACATTTGCCATGATTTCAATGATGATGATGGAGTCATATTACGGGGTCGTATGGGTGTTTGCTGTGCTTATAATGGGCAGCAACTGCGACATTATTATTGAGCAGATAAAAGCCAATGACAGTTCTGATAAGTCTGAAGATATCCACATTTCAAAACGCTACATTTATTACCGTCTGAACCGTCGGTAAACGGAGAGATCATATGTCACGAACAGAAAGCTCAATCAAAAACCTAATAACCGCCATGATCGGGCAGGTACTGGGAATAATCATCAGCTTTGCGGCGAGGATAATATTCCTTGACTGTCTCAGCGAAGATTATCTCGGTCTGAATGGGCTTTTCACAAATATCCTGACTATCTTTTCACTGGTCGAGCTGGGCATAGGTCCCGCAATGAATTTCAGCCTTTACAAGCCGCTTGCGCAGAACGATATCCCGAAGATAAAAAGCCTGATGGCACTTTACAGAAAGGCTTATATTGCAATCGGCATTGCGATACTGCTGATAGGTGCAGCATTCACACCGTTTTACACCGTGTTCATGAACGAAGTGCCGGATATCCCGCATCTGACGGTCATTTACTGGCTTTTCACGCTGAACACCGCAGTTTCCTATTTTTTCTCATACAAGCGTGCGCTCATTATATGCGATGAAAAACGCTATATCGCAACTATCTACCGCTACGGATTTTATTTCCTGCTCAATGCCGTTCAGATAATAATTCTGCTTTCAACCGGCAGCTATATCGCATTTCTCGTGATGCAGACCCTGTTCACCGCCGCAGAAAATGCCGCAGTATCCTTTAAGGCTGACAGAATGTACCCCTATCTGAAAGAAAATGACGCAAAGCCCGTTGAAAAGGAAACATTGGTCGAAATAAAGAAAAACATCGGCGCAATGCTTTTTCATAAGATCGGCGGAGTTGTCGTGCTTTCTACGGATAACATAATCCTGTCGAAATTCGTGAGCCTTGCGGCAGTCGGCATCTATTCAAATTATTACCTGATAACAAATGCGCTCACGCTTGTTATAAATCAGGTCTTTCAGTCTGTGCTTGCGGGCGTGGGAAACCTCAATGCCGTATCCGACGAAAAAAATACCGACAAAATGGTGACCGTTTTTGACAGAATGTTTTTCCTGAATTTCTGGATATACGGTTTCTGTTCCGTTTGCCTGTGGGTACTGCTCAGCCCGTTCATCACGCTCTGGCTTGGGAACAATATGCTCTTTGACGGATTTACGACAGCTGTTATCACAATAAACTTCTTTATCGGCGGCATGAGAAAAACATCACTCACCTTCCGTGAGGCGACAGGCGCATTTTATTACGACCGATATAAACCGCTGGCAGAATCGGCGATAAACATCATTGCGTCAATAGTCCTCGCAAAGCATTTCGGCGCAGCGGGTGTTTTTCTCGGAACTATCATCAGTACCCTTCTGACATGCATATGGATAGAACCTCTAATGCTGTTCAGGCACGTTTTCCATAAGCCCATGACAAAGCACATTCTTACCATGCTTCTCTACACGGCGGTATCATTTGCGGCGTATCTTCTGACATCGGCAGCGGCAAATGCCGTAACATTGGCAGGAATATCCGGATTTATCCTGAAAATGCTCATATGTGCCGCAGTTCCGAATCTGATATTCCTGATATGCTTTTTAAGAACGGATAATTTCAGATATTTCCTTGGATTGGGAAAATCAGCATTCAGAAAAATATTCCGAAGATAATTGCAGCTTATCCCTCAAAATCTGCATCTTAGCGATTTTGGCTTTACATTTTTATTTTGCAATAGTATAATAAGCATCAAACGATAAACAAGGAAGGATTTTTTTATGAAACGCAGAATTATTCTTATCACGCTGATCTCGCTGCTGCTTTGTTCATGTTCACCCGCAGTCAACGGAGATCAGACAACCGTTATAACACCGTCCGAAACTGTGATCGAAACGGCTGGAACTTCGGCTGATACTGAAACATCTTCGGAAACGGAAACAGCCGCAGAAACAGAAGCCGCAGCATCGGCTGAGACTTCCGCCGAAACGGAAGCTGCTGAAAACACTGTTTCCGCCGATACACTCAGAGAGCTTATGGACGGGAATCTCCACTGCATGATATACATTTTCTCGCTCAGTTCTCTCCATTATTCGGGCGATCCCGTGGAGGGCGAATATATTTACAAGGTAGATGACGAAAAATTCAGGACATTCGATGATCTGAAAAATTACCTGCTTACAATTTATACTTCGGATTATACAGACGAGCTGCTTTATAATTATCCTTATGAAAATGATCCGAAATATCTCGACATAAACGGTGATCTTTGCATTAATGCGGCATATGACGGCGGCAAGGGATATTACGTAAACTGGGACAATGCAGCGATCGACATAACATACTCGGACAGCACATCATGCAAATTCACTATAACAGGACAGCTTGAGGAACCCGCAGAAGAAGTTATCCCCGAACCCTATTCCGTTGACGCAGAAGCGGTATATGAAAACGGAAGATGGGTACTCACAAAAATGATATATTAAAGGTTAGGAGAATGTTTTTGAAAACAACATACACATCTGCAATAGTATTCTGACAGGGAGGTCAGTATACTTTGCCGTACCTCCCATAGGATCATAAAAAAATCCGGGAGGAATCTATCAATGAACCGTGAAAATAAAAGAAAAATGTACGAAAGCGGATATTACCGCAATCACGCCTGCAAGGATACTTTTGTATGCAGGGTCTGCGGACGCACAGTCGTCCCCGAGGGAGCAGGAAGCGACCACAGGAATCACTGTCCCAACTGCCTTTCCAGCCTGCACGTTGACATCGAACCGGGCGACCGTCTTTCCGACTGCGGAGGAATAATGGAGCCTGTTGCGGTGTGGGTGAGAAAGGGCGGCGAATGGGCGATAATCCATCGCTGCAAACGCTGCGGAACGCTTTCGTCCAACAGATCGGCTGCCGATGACAATCCCATGAAGCTCATGAGCATTGCAATGCGGCCGCTCTGCCAGCCGCCTTTCCCCATCGAACGCATCGAAGAACTCACTGCGCTGATGGGCGGAGAAGGAAGCATCAAATAAAATCTGCCTGCTGTCGGTGCTTTATCTGAAAGCATCGGCGGCAGGCTTTTTTTGAAAAATATGTGAAATCCCTTGAAAAAAGACTTCCGATGTGGTATAATTTATCTTCGAGAGGCATTCTCTCCTTGTTTAGTATACGAAAGGAAATGATATATATGAAGAAAAATCTCGTACCAATCACCTTGCTGACCGGTTACCTCGGCGCAGGAAAGACCACTCTTATCAACCACGTCCTGAACAATCAGGAGGGCTATAAGACAGCTGTTATCGTTAATGATATCGGCGAAGTAAACATTGATGCAGAGCTTATCCAGAAGGGCGGCACTGTTACTCAGAAGGACGATAACCTTGTTCCTCTGTCAAACGGCTGTATCTGCTGCACACTGAAGGTCGATCTTATGAACCAGATCGCTGACCTTATCAAAACAGGAAAATTTGACTACATTCTGATCGAGGCAAGCGGTATCTGTGAGCCTATGCCTATCGCTCAGTCCATCGCAGTGCTTGAGGGCAAGGCTGACAAGCGTTACCCTGCGATCTGCCGTCTTGACAATATCGTTACCGTTGTTGATGCACTCAGAATGGCTACCGAATTTGGCTGCGGAGATGCTCTCCTCAACGCTGATATCGAAGAAGAGGACATCGAGAACCTCCTTATCCAGCAGATCGAATTCTGCTCCACTATCATTCTTAACAAGGTAGATAAGGTCGATGCTGAGCAGCTTGGCAGAGTAAAGGCTATGATCCGCACTCTCCAGCCTCAGGCAAGGATCATCGAATCCAGCTTCGGCAAGGTCGCTGTTTCCGATATTCTTGATACTAAATCCTATGATTTTGAAAAGGCTGTTACATCGGCTGGCTGGGCACAGGCTTATGAAAACGGCGTTGACGATGATGACGACGATCACGATCACGATCATGAGCATGAACATCACCATGATCACGACCATGATGAGCATGAGCATCACCACGACCACGATCACGAGCATCATCATGAACATGGCGAAGGATGCACATGCGGACACTGCCATAACGATGAAGAGGGCGAAGCTGAGGAATACGGCATTGGCACATTTGTATACCGCCGCCGCAGACCTTTCAATCAGGACAAGCTCCAGGGATTTGTTGATAACTGGCCCAAGAGCATAATCCGCTGCAAGGGTATGCTCTGGTTCTCCGATGACCGCGACAACGCTTATGTTTTCGAGCAGGCAGGCGTTCAGATTACTGCTACGGAACAGGGCAAGTGGCTTGCCGCATTCCCAAAGAAACAGCAGAAGCTCTATCTTGCAGAGTATCCCGATATGGCTGAAGAGTGGGACGAAAAATACGGCGACAGAGATCGGCAGAAACATGGATAAGAAGGCTATCGCAGCCGATCTTGACAAGTGCCTTGACGACTGATACAAATAAAACAAATTCAGGCGCAGGATAAAAATATCCTGCGCCTTTTTGCACAAAAGGTCAGTTGTATTAACATTAACAGATATTGAACAAGGTGAATTATTATGCTATAATATAAAAAAATTCAAAAAGGACGGCTTGCTTTATGAAAAAGATCAATAAACTTTTGTCCGTGATGACTGCCGCTGCTCTTTCTGTATCAATGCTCGCAGGCTGTGCCGCAAAGTCTGTCGGTGCGGGATATGATGACGGAAAAATGCGCAAAAACATGACTGCATCGGAATATGCACAGGATATGGGCATCGGCATCAACCTCGGCAACACTATGGACGCATACTGGCAGAATATCCAGAATAAGACATCGGGTGCCGCAACGATCGGTCAGGATACTGTTTCAAACTACGAAACATGCTGGGGCGCTATCCCCACAACGCAGGAAATGATCGACGGAATGAAGGCTGAGGGCTTCAAAACCGTGCGAATCCCCGTTTACTGGGGCAATAAGATGGCTGATGACGGCACATTTACCATCTCCGAGGATATTTTCAAGCGCGTTGAAGAGCTGATCGACTATTGCCGCAAAAACGGTCTTTATGCTGTTATCAACGTCCACCATTACGATGAATACATAATCAAGAATTACGACAAGGACAAGGCACTTGAAATATTCAAAAATCTCTGGACTCAGATCGCAAACCGCTACAAGGATTATTCCGATTACCTCATTTTCGAGGGATATAACGAAAATGTCGGCACGGTAAAGGAAGGCGTTACCATGACCGATGACGAGATCTACGATTATGTCAACGCTCTCAATCAGACTTTTGTTGATGCTGTAAGAGCAACGGGCGGCAACAACAAGACCCGTCTTCTTATCGCTTCGGGATACTGGACCAACATCGACAACACAACAAATGAGCGCTTCAGAATGCCGACAGATTCCGCAAAGGATAAGCTGATGGTTTCCGTTCATTATGTTGACAACGCTATGTACTGGACAAATAAGATCGGCGGCGATGAATGGCTGGATTACAGCAAGGCACAGTGCGAGCTGCTGAAAAAGGCATTCACAGATAAGAATATACCCGTTTTCGTCGGCGAATGCACATCAATTTACGATGATGAACGCTTTATCGCAGGCGCAAAGCACACAGATTCCACCGAATGCCTTGAGATAATGCTCAACATGATGACAGATTACGGCTTCGTTCCCGTTCTCTGGGACGTAAACAACAATTTCTATTCCAGAACGGAATACCGCATCAAATCCGACAGTGACAGAGAACTTATACATAAGCTGACATCCGCAGAACAGGCAGATCAGGCAGCATAAAAATTCAGCCGTGAAAGATGAAAAATTCTTTCACGGCTGTTTTTATTATATTCCAAACAGCTTATTCGCATTTTCCGAAGTAACAGCCGCCGCCTCTTCAACGGTTATCCCCTTTATTTCGGCGATCTTTTTCAGCACTTCGATTATCATCGAGCTGTCACATCGCTGTCCCCTGTAAGGCTCGGGAGCCATATACGGACAGTCAGTCTCGGTCAGCAGACGGTCAAGCGGCACTCTTTCAAGGGCTTTTATCGCCTTTTTCGCATTCTTGAATGTCAGAACACCCGTAAAACTGATATGCATTCCAAGCTTTATGACCTGCTCGGCTGTCTCGGCTGAACCCGAAAAACAGTGCATAACGCCGTCAACAGTCCCGTAATCGAACAAGATGCGCATGCTGTCCTCAATAGCGTCCCTGACATGGACGGAAACAGGCAGCCTCAGCTCCTTGGCAAGATCAAGCTGGCTGCGGAAAACACGCTCCTGCAATTCCTTGTCATAGCCCTCGTAATGGTAATCCATGCCTATCTCGCCGATAGCCCTTACCTTAGGATCCGCTGCCATCGTGCGTATCCTGTCAAGCCAGTCGGACGGCAGAGCATTGCAGTCCTCAGGGTGAATTCCGACAGCCGCATACGCAAAATCGACCTTGTCTGCGATCTCCAGTGCCTTTTCGCTGCCCTCCATTGAGTAGCCTATCACCATTACGGATCTCACGCCGTTTTCGTTATGGATACGTTCCAGCAGCTCATAACGGTCTGCGTCAAATGCCTTGTCCTGATAATGCGAATGTGTATCAACAAAAGATATCATCTCTACCTCCAAAATGATCCGAAACTTCCGCAGCGGTGCATATGCATATCTCATATCCCGACGGATATTCCGATGCTGCGGAAATGAAATATCCCGAATGTTCAAAGGTTGTTATACGGTTATCCGAAAGCACGGAAAATGTGCGGTAATCCATGCCTATTCCCTCACCCGTAAGCTTTGAGAATGCCTCTTTTTTTGTCCATATGCCGATAAATTCTCTGTCCTTTTTATCGGACATATCAAGAAATGCAAGCTCATCGGCAGTGCAGCATCTCTTTGCAATATTGTACGCTTTTCTGTCCGCACTTTCAATGTCAATACCGACAGGGTGATCGGAAAAAGCTGCTGCAATGATGCTTTTTGTATGCGAAACGGAGAAATGAAAATTATCCGAACCGATATAAAGCGGCTTTCCATGCAGCCCGTGTTCAAAGCGGATATCGGTGTTTTTTACTCCGAAACTTCTGATTATCTCACGTCTTACAAGCAGCTCGCCGAACAGGCTGCCCAACCTGTCAGCGGGATTTTTTTTTGCCGAAATACAATTTCTGCGCTCCTCGGGTATATATCCAAGAAGCGCAGAAGCATTGTCGTCCGACACGTTTTCAGCGTTCAGCAGACAAATTTTTATCATCAGTATCTGTTATCGAAAACTCTTGTGGACTTCTTTTCACTTCTTGGCAGATCGCCGATCTTTACAAGCTTTACGATGACCTGAATTCCGATCTTAGCCTTGAAAGCCGTGCCGATAACATATTCAAGAGCGGCGGTGTTTGCGCCCTCATGATACTCAACGAAAAGCGTGCAGATGTCCTTGCCGTTCAGATGGTCGATCATAAACTGATATTCGCTGGACGCACCGTCAATGCCGCTGAGAAGCTCATCGATCTGGCTCGGGAAGATGTTTACACCCTTGACCTTTACCATGTCATCTGTTCTGCCGAGAATAGTATCGATCCTCGGATATTTGCAGCCGCACTTACACTCGCCGGGGATAACTCTTGTCAGGTCATGTGTGCGGTAGCGGATAAGCGGAGCGCCCTCCTTTTTGAGCGTCGTGATAACAAGCTCACCGATCTCTCCGTCAGGGAGATTTTTGCCTGTCTTGGGATCAACGATCTCAAAGTAGATGAAATCGTCCCACATATGCATGCCGCATTCACAGTCGCAGCTGATGCCTATTCCGGGGCCGTAGACCTCAGTCAGACCATAGATATCATAAAGCTGAACGCCAAGCTCATCGGCAATTCTTTTTCTCATCTTTTCGCCCCAGCGTTCTGAGCCGATGATGCCCTTTCTGAGATGGATCCGGTCGCCTATTTCCCTCTTTGCGATCTCCTCGGCAAGAAGAAGCGCATAGGAAGATGTTGCACAAAGAACAGTTGATTCCATATCCACCATCATTCTGAGCTGCTTGTCCGTATTTCCGGGACCCATAGGGATCACCATTGCGCCGAGCTTTTCAGCACCGTTCTGGAAGCCTATTCCCGCAGTCCAAAGGCCATAGCCCGGAGTGATCTGAACACGGTCGAGGTTAGTAACGCCCGCAGTTTCGTAGCAGCGCTTGAACATAACTGCCCAGTCATCAACGTCCTTTGCTGTGTAAGGAATAATAACAGGAGTTCCCGTTGTTCCCGAAGATGAATGGATACGAACTACCTTTTCATCGGGAACAGCCTGAAGTCCGAGCGGATATGCCTCTCTGAGATCTCCCTTCCATGTGAAAGGCAGCTTCTCAAAATCCTCCTGTGACTGAATATCATCGGGATCTATTCCCTCCAGCTTATGCTTGTAAAAGCACTCCATTGAAGTGAGCTTCTTTATCTGCTCTTTTATGATGCGTAACTGTTCTTCTTTCATTTTCATAAGATTTTTCCCCTTTACATTTTATCGGAATGCCCTGAGATTTGCAAGCAGCGTTTTGCTGCCGTTATCGTTATGTATAACGCTCTGCCATCTGAACGAAACATCGGTTATATCGGAAAATATCCACTGCATCTTCTTCTCGGTGATCTCGGTCATGATTATATTCCCGCCGATCTTTTCAGCCTTCAGCCTGACAGTTGATCCCGTGTTCACCCATGTTACGTCCCACTTTTTGCTCAGCGGATCATAGGCAAATATCGATGATGCATATTCACCGCATACATCGTCACTTCTGCGCTGATCTCTTGGCGGCCAGATGAAAACGTCCTGTATTGCAGTGCCGTTTAATATTCGTGAAAACAGCCATTCGCCCTCTGATGTCTGTATTTCGCCGCTTCCCGTCATGAAATCGCCTTTGAATTTCCAGCTGCCGCAGAATTTCCCGAAAATATCATATTCATCGGGTATCATCGGACTTTTTTCCGCGGATAAAAGTGCCTCCGTAAATTCACTGAACATTTCCCGAACCTCCTGCGGCAATATCAACAGCCTTGAAATTCAGCTCCCTGAACTTAGGATTTACTCTGTTTCCGATCGCATTTTTCAGCTCATCAACGCTTATTCCGAGCGAACCCGAATTTGCGGCGCACGCCAGCAGAGCAACGTTCAGCACCTTCGGCGAAGCGCATTCAGCGCATATCCTGTCGCCATCCGCAATAACAAGATTTTTCACATTTTTTCTGAGATAATCAAGCATTTCTTCGCCGCTGTAGCTGCTTCCGCCAAGCGATGCGGTAACAGGCATAACAGCCTTTTTGTTGACAATGACCGTTCCGTCTTTCTTTAAATAGGCAAGATTTCTGACAGCCTCCGCAGGCTCAAATGCAATTATAACATCAGCCCCGCCGACGGGTATCATCGAGGAATTCACCTTGTCGCCGTATCTCACATGACTGACAACACAGCCGCCTCTCTGCGCCATTCCGATAGTTTCGGCAGTTCTGACAAGCATGCCCTTTTCCATCGCAGATGCGGCTATCAGCTTAGATGCAAGAACAGTTCCCTGTCCGCCGACTCCGCATAATAAACAGCTTGTAACCATCAGTTTTTACCCCCTATCGCATTAACGGGACATACCTGTGCGCATAATCGCAGCCTGTGCACAGCGAAGGCTCGATATATGCCTTTTTGTCATGCATTACGACCGCAGGACAGCCTATTTCCTTTATGCATTTTTTGCAGCCGATGCAGACATTTTCATCAACATCTAGCTTACCCTTAGGCTTTGATACCGCAATACACGGCGAACGGAAAACGACCGCTCTAACTCCGCCATCTGCATAGTCAGCCGCACGGCACACAGCCTCGCGCGCAGCCTTCTGATCCAGCGGATCGACAGTTTCAACAGAGCTTACTCCGACAGCTTCAAGCACCTTTTCAATGCTTATCTTCTCGGATATCTCGCCCATCATCGTCTTGCCCGTTCCTGGGTGCGGCTGCTGACCTGTCATAGCCGTAGTAGAGTTATCGAGAACGATAAGAATAATGTCCGTTTTATTGTACACAGCATTTACAACGCCTGTAATTCCCGATGCAAAGAAAGTGGAATCTCCGATAAATGAGAAGCAGAGCGTTTCGGGTTCGATCCTCTTTATTCCCTGTGCAACGGTTATGTCAGCACCCATGCACAGGCAGGTGTCAACCATGTCAAGCGGTGCGGCATTTCCGAGCGTATAGCAGCCGATATCGCCGCAGAACACAGCCTTTCTTCCCTTGACCGCAGTCTTTACCGCATAGAAAGATGCACGGTGAGGACAGCCTGCGCACAGTACAGGAGGTCTTACGGGAAGCTCGGGAGGACATTCTCTTTCCGCATTTTCGGGACATTTTGCGCCCGTAAGTGCCGAAATATATCCGCATACGGAATTAACGGTATTTTCGCCCGCATTTGCGGTATCTCCCGAAAGCTTGCCATTTATTTTAACGTTAAGGTTATATTTTCCGCAGATGAAAATAAGCTCCTTTTCAAGCACGGGATCAAGCTCTTCAAGCACAAGGACCTCGTCCAGACCGTCAAGGAATTTCAGTGCCAGCTTTTCGGGGAACGGGAAAGGTATGCCGACTTCAAGCAGCTTGACCTCGGGATCTCCGAGCATATCCAGTGCTTCATGCATATACGCCCTGCTGACACCGCCTGCGCAGATTCCTTTTTTTCCGCTTCCCGACAGAATATTGAATCTGTAATCTGAAAGCTCGTCACGCAGCATTGCGTTTCTGCTTTCTATTTTTTTGTGATTTTCAAAGGACAGCTTCGGGAATATCACCCATCTCTTTGTGTCCTTGACAAAGCCCTCCGCTTTATGCTTTTCGGGCATATCGGATACATTGATCGACGCACAGCCGTGACAGACTCTTGTTGTAGGTCTGAAAAGTACGGGAGTGTTGTATTTTTCGGACAGCGCATATGCATCGCCGACCATTTCATATGCTTCTTCGGGCGATGCGGGATCGAAAACAGGCAGCTTTGCAAATGCCGCAAATGTTCTCGTGTCCTGCTCGGTCTGAGATGAAATAGGTCCGGGATCATCTGCGGAAACAACGATCATTCCGCCCTTTACGCCGACATATGCAAGGCTCATGAGC
>USNJ01000024.1 GCA_900556055.1 uncultured Ruminococcus sp. | reverse complement strand
TTCGGCATCTGCGGATTTTGTCCCGAAGGAGGAACATTCCCGCCGAAATTATTTGTCGGGATATTTCCGTGTCCCAGATTTGAGGGGATATTGTACATCTGCGGAGTCGGAGGCGGTGTCTGCTGATAGCCGCCGTACGGCATCTGCGGAGGCACGCCGAAGGACTTTTCCTCATAGGGATCATTCTTTGCTTCGCTTGGGATATTATTGCTGTTTTCCGTAAGATCGGGCGATCTTCCCTCGTTATTTTCGGGCTTGGGATCATCGGGCTGACCGTTCGGCATATTGTTCATATCGTCCATATGTAAATTCCTTTCGGTAAATTCTGTAAAACTGTCTTAAAACATTTATCATATAAGATAATTATACACAACACCGATCAAAAAGTCAACAGAATCAGCCGCTTTTCACCTGATTTTCATGTTCCCCGCAATGATGCCCGAAACAGGCGGCAGATAAGCCGAATATCCGTCCGATATGCGTGAAACGGACGCACCGTCAGCCGTGGCAATGAGTATCTCCGAGATATCGTCATCGGGGAAAAAATTCACGGTCTGCGGCGAAAGCGAGAAGTTCAGCAGCAGCTTCAGCGACTGTCCTCCGCCCGTTCTCCTGCCGACAAACACTGATTTGATACGGCTGAAATCACGCCATTCAAAGCTGTTTTCATCGTCTGTTTTCCACAGCAGCGGCGTGTTCAGATAAAACACGTTGAGCTGCCTGATATACTCGTGAAACGCCTTGTTTTCGGGCTTTCTTAGGATAGAAAAGTCCAGTCCGCCGTCCTCGCTCCACTCGCTGAATATGCCAAGCTCATTGCCCATGAACGACAGCTTTTTTCCTCGGAAGAAGGTCATGTAAAGATAAAGCAGACGCACCGATGCAAGCTTCTGCTCCTCGCTGCCGTACATTTTCATCGGCAGCGCACCCTTTTCATGCACGCATTCATCATGCGAAAGCGGCAGGATATAGGACGCATTATCCGCATAGCCTGCGGGATCCATAAACGCATTGTCATACATAGGACGGTACCACACGGGTGCTGACATATATGCAAAAGTGTCGTTCATCCAGCCGAGATTCTGCTTATAATCGAAGCCGAATCCGCCGTCCTTCACGGGGGCAGTCACCTTTTCGGATATCGAAGAATCCTCGGCGATAAGCATGAGCGGCGGAAAAAGCTTATGAAGTCCCTCTGTCAGCCCGCGCAGGAATTTTTCGCCGTCCGCGTCGTTCATATACTCGGAAACAGCGTCTATGCGAAGTCCGTCGGCATGATATCTATCCGCCGCAAAAGCCGCCGCAGACTGCAAAAAGCTGCGCACATACGGACTCTTCACATTAAATCCCGGACTTCCCCACGGCGATATCTCACCGCCGTAAACAACATTGTCCGCATGGTCGAGTGCCCATTCATCAGCCGCAAAATGCACAAGCGAAAGGTCGAATATCACGCCTATGCCATTCGCATGGCAGGCATCGACAAAGCCTTTCAGCTCATCGGGCGTGCCGAAAGCGGGACAGGTGCAGAAATACCCGCTCGACTGATATCCCCATGAATTCAGGTTCGGGTGGCAGGTCACGGGCATAAGCTCGATGTGCGTATAGCCCATCTCTCGGGCATACGGCACAAGCTCGTCACGAAGCACGGAAAATCCGCTGTTTTTCCGCCAAGAGCCTGCATGCACCTCATAAATGTTCATCGGCTTGTCATGGCAGAGCGTGCGGTTTTTAAGCCATTCGCCGTCCGTCCACGAAAAATCTTCCGTGCAGACCTTTGAGCCGTTTTTCGGGATATCCGCCGACATAAATGCATAAGGATCGGCTTTTCTGATCGTTTCGCCCGTTTTCAGCGTGACCTCTTCGCGGTATTCGCCGATATTTTCATCTGTAATATACCGAAAAGATCCGTCTCCCATATCGGTACAGGGGACGGATCTTCCGCCGAAGCATATCGAAACCTTTTCTGCATTCGGCTCGTAGAATGTGAAGCTCAGACCGTCACCGCACGGATGACAGCCCAGCGTTTTATATGCGTCAAAGGATCTTCCTGTCAGAATATTGTTCATTCAATTCTCCTTATAAAAATGCAATTATGCGTTCTGTAATGAAAACTGCTGCTGCGGATATCAGCGCAACGGGCAGAAGTCCCATCTTCTTGAAGGAAAGGATCAGTGCCGTAACGCAGCCGACTATCGACGAAACAAGGCTTGCGCAGGACGTGAACACCGCAGGGAATATCATCGCCGAAAGCACGCCGTAGGGCATATATTTCAGGAAGGAAAGCACGAATTTGTTCTCGATCTTTTTGCGGAATATCAGCACAGGCAGAACTCTCGGCAGATAGCTGACAGCCGCCATCACGATCACAACGCCTATCATGTAGCCTGTCATACTGTTTCCTCCTTACGCTTTTTATCCTCGGGGATCTCGGTATCTTCGGAGGTATCGGGGGCAAGCCATGCACCGAGCGCAGCTGTTGATACGCCGCTTATGATTATCACCCAGCCGCTGCTTACATGGCTTAGGAACGGCACATATTTGAATATGCATGACACCGCAGCAGCACCGAGGACTATCAGCAGAACAGGTTTTGATTCGGACGCAGGCGGCACGATTATCGCAATGAACATCGCATAAAGCGCAATTCCGAGTGCAGAGATCACCGACTCGGGGAACAGGCTTCCGCAGACCGCACCGAGTGCAGTTCCGCCTACCCAGCCCGCATATGAGCAGAGTATCAGCCCCGCCATATAAGCAGGCGAAAGGCTGTCCGTCTGTCGGACGGCAACTGCGTATATCTCATCGGTTATTCCGAAAGCCGTAAGAAGGCGCTTTCTCATCGGGTAATTCTCGCAGAATTTCTGCGAAACGGAAAGCGACATCAGCATATAGCGAAGATTTATTATCAGCACGGTGAATGCTATCTCGGATATTGCCGCTCCTGCCGCAGCAAGCTCCATGCCCGCAAACTGACCTGTGCCTGTGAGGTTAGTAACTGAAATAAGGATAGGGAAAATTATCGGAAAGCCTCTCTCGGCGGCGATCATGCCGAAAGCGAAGGAAACCGAAAAATATCCCAGACAAATAGGTATCCCGTGGGTAAATCCCTGACGGAACGTCAAGCTGCTCATTTTACATATCTCCCGTAAATTTTTTCACGAAATCCATTGTAACAGCAAAGAATGAACCTATGCCGTATAATATATTAAGTGAAAATTAAAAAATCCTGCGGACACCTTTGCGCCCGCAGGACTTTATCACTATCCGAAAAAATTATTCGCCGATAACGGTAACGTCGCTGCCGAACCACTTTGTGGAGATCTCGCCGAGCTTGCCGTCAGCCTTCATATCGTTCAGAGTGTTCTGTACTTCATCTCTGAGAGCCTGATCGCCCTTGCGGAATCCGATAGCGTACTCCTCCTCATAGAGAACATCGCTCAGAACTCTGTAATCCTTCTGCTTTTCTGTGATGAAATAGTTAGCAACAACTGAATCTAGGAATACAGCGTCAACGCCGTTTGCATCAAGATCCATGAATGCTGTAACGTTGTCGTCATAGCCTGCGATAGAACCTGCCTTAGCAGCAAAATCGGAAGCCTCGAGGATCTCCTGAGCGGAAGAACCGTTCTGAACTGCGATGTTCTTGCCCTCAAGGTCAGCCTGAGACTGATAATCGGAGCTGCCGAGAACAACGAATACCATGTCATTCTTCAGGTAAGGATCGGAAAGGTTCATAGCTTCCTTTCTCTCCTCGTTGATGGACATACCGTTCCAAATGCAGTCGATATTGCCCGAATCAAGCTCCATCTGCTTTGAATCCCAAGCGATAGGCTGGATAACAAGCTCAACGCCCATTCTGGAAGCAACTTCCTTAGCGCAGTCGATATCGAAGCCGACGATCTCGTTGTTTTCATCGCGGAAGCCCATAGGAGGGAAGCTGTCGTCCAGACCAAGGATAAACTTGCCGTTAGCCTTTACGTTTTCGAGGGACTTGTCCTCAGCGGAAGCTGCCTCAGTATCGCCCTCAGCTGCGGTCTCACCGTCAGCGGCTGCTGTTGTTTCTGCTGCTGTTGTCTCAGCGGAATCGCCCGAGCTGCTGCAGCCTGCGAGCATTGCTGTCATTGAAGCTGCTGCGAGAACAGCTGCTAAGATCTTCTTCATTTTCATAATTCTCATTCTCCTTGATATGCCCGTTTATCGGGCTGATATGCTATTGATTTAACACATTAACATTATATATCCTTTTGTGCGGAATGTAAAGAGAACGGGCATATTTTTGTGAAATTAGACAGAAAAATCCGCCGCCTGCAAAGCTATCTTTCGGATTTTACACTAAAACAACAGCGTATTTCCCGAAAGCTATGCAGACAGCGGTATCATGTTTTTGTCATGCGGCTTCTTTTGAAGCGTTTTCCTCGGCAAGTGCCAGAACATATTTCAGCTCTGTATCCCATTTCAGGCGGTTTTCGTAAATAAGCGTGTCCCCGCCGTCCATGCGTATCTTTCTGTTGATCAGATAATCATCGGGTGTAAGCGTAACATAGATGTCAGGCTCTGTGCCGTAGATAGAATTGTCGTTCCCATCGGAATTGAATGCAACGAACGGCGAATAGTTGAAAAGAAGTCCCGTTTCGGGCAGCAGGCTGCACATATAAGTCGGAGCGATGCCCTCGCCCATCGTATTTTCGCCGATCACAACTGCAAGGTCATTCGTCTTGAAGTAATGCACGAACTCATCTGCCAGCGATGCGGAATTTCTTCCCGCAAGTATGTAGATGTTCCTGTCATTTTCCTTATCGCCGCTGTACTCGCCGGTATATGAAGCAGATTCCATGAATTTATACCATGGATATGTGCTGTCGGTGCTGAAAGGCAGTTCGTTTGCATTTATCCGCCGATGCGAATAATAACAGCTCTCCCACAGGTCGCCGAAAGGATTTTTATTGTAATGATTAAGCTCAAGATAAGAAACATTTTCTATATTAAGCTCATCGGAAAACAGCGGCTCATAGATGTTTTCCTCCCAGAATCCCGTGATCCCGCCGCCGTTGTCACGCACATCGAGAATGATGTTCGTACTGTCCGCATACTCTGCCATCAGATCGTAAAGCTTTGTTCCCGAAAAATAATTGAAGCTCAGCAGATTGATATACAGCGTGTCACTCTCATCTATATATTCATACTCAAACGAATCGTCGTCAGCCTCCTGCATATCCGACTCAAAATCATAATTCTTCAGGTCGGAGCAGTAGAAGTACGCCTCATTTCCCGCAATGTCCTGCGCAAGGCTGTACCAGACGGTCTTTTCGCATTCCGTTCCGTCGTCCATTGCCATAAGTGCGGTATGCTCCTCGCCTATGCCCGATACATTCAGCGTAAATGAGTCACGGAATGCTTTGTTATTCTTGAAATCATAGCGGAGCTTTGTTGAGAACATATTCTTTTCCACGAAATCCGAAACAGGCTCGCCGTCAATTTCAAGTATTTCAGCGCCGTACTCATTTCTGAGATCCATATCCATGTATTCAATATTCATGTAATGTCCGTCAGCGTAGAGATATATCAGCATATCGCTGTTTTCATAGTAATCCTTCATCTTTTCGCCGAGATAATCATACCATGCGTCCGCCCTTCCCCTTACGTTCGGAGATGCAAGAGCATGTTCGGAATTGAAGCAGAGCGTCGAAAAATAATAGTTTCCCTGTGCATAATTCATATTTGTATGGCAGTTCGGGACATCTGCGCATATTCCCTCGAGAAGGCAGTAGAAATCAAATGCATTTTCGCAGTCTTCAGCCATCCTGCGGTAATCGTCCATCTTGTCCGCAAATGAATAGCCGAACACCTTTCTGCCATCTTCGATATTTGGTATGCCCGTCAGCAGAACGTCCGTAAACTGGTCAAAATCCTTCATCAGCTTATCCTTTGAAGGCTCGGTGAATCCGATCTCCCTGTATGACACAGTGTCGATAAGATCGGCGATCTTCATGTCCCTGTTCGGAACGCAGTAAAAAATAAGTGCCGCAGCACCCAGAACAGCAGCAGTGCTGCCCGCAACTTTCATAAATGAAGCCATTTCAGCAATTTTACCTTTCCTTAGGAAAAAGCCGAATAATGCGAAGCGATTTATTCAGCGTTTCCTTAGTATCAGACAGCTGCGGATATCACGCAAGTACAAACTCCGCAGTAATTGTTATGATTATTATACAGCATGATTATCAAAAAGTCAACAATTATTTATATTTTTATCTGCAAATTATCGCAGAAATTGTTAACGGAACAGTGTGGCATCAAATGTCCGAAAATCCGTCCAAAGTGTCGATTTTGGGACTTCTGCGGGGTACTGCCGACATCCGAAAAAGCAAAAATATATAACCGTTCCAAAAAGCCGGATAAAAATTTGTTCAAAATAATAAAATTTCTGATTAATTATCCGCAGAACCTTGAAACCATCGGAAAAATGACTTATAATAGAGGTATGTTCGGCGGGAGAAGGAGGTTAAAAATGCGTGCCGACTAAGTATATATTTACCGGAGAAATCAGAAGAGTTCCGAGGCTGAGCGGTGCTTTTGTTGAGATCCCTCCGGAAATTACATCGCACTTCATCAATACTGAAAAAATAAAAGCGAGAATTACTTTTGACGGAAAGATCACGGAAAATACCATCATTTCCAAGTTAATGTTTCCCGACTTTGTGATTGGAGTCACTGCAAACGTAAGACGAATGATCGACAAGAGCTGGGGCGACTGTGTGGAAATCGAATTCTGTGAGAGGTAATCACAGCATGATATAAGCAAGGGCAAGAAGCAGCTTCATATCTGCCTTTTCCTTGTACAGAAGATAGAGGATCAGCAGGATCAGGAGGCTGTCCTCTGAAGCAAAAACAGAAGAAACCGGATTTCTTGCTGCCGCTGCACCGTTTTCGGGTGCGGCGGCAGTCTTTTTTTCGGACGGTTTTTCCTTTGGTGACGAATCTACGGGCGGCTTCTGCGAAGAAACAGGCTCAAGCCGTGCGGGCGACTGGCTGCGCACCATACCCGAAGGCGGCATTCTCTGCGGTGCGGGACGCATATTCATGTTGTTCATCTGACGGAAATACGGTCTGTTCCGCTGCTCGGGCATACCTCTCGCCTCCCCTTAAAGTGAAAATCCGTTCAGAACACCCTGTTCACGCAGGGCTGTATAAATAGCCAGGAGCTTCAGCATTTTCACGGCTTTGTCCGCCTTTTTTCGGCGTTTTTCGCTGAGATACGGCTTCAGTGCAAGTATCAGCGAGGCTTCCCTGCTGTCGGTATCCGCTGAGGAAACGGCTGACATTATGTTCATGATCGTGCCTATGTCCATATCGCCGAAAAGTCCGCCGTCCGATGATGAAGATGACGAAGATGACGGCGATCCGTCGCTGCTCTGTCCGCCGCCAATGCTGCCGAAAAGTGCCGAAAGATCGGGCATTCCCGTCTGACCGCCGTTATCCGCCGATGCCCCGTCGGACTGCATTCCCGAGGAGAGCATATCCGCAAGTTCGTTCAGCTGCTTCATGCTTTCCTCATCATTCAGGATAGACTGTATCTTGCTTGTGATATCGTCCATGCGGACACCTCCCCTCCCATGTCAGCGGAGCGTTATTTAGTCAGCTTTCTGTAAAGTGCCTGCGCCTGCGGAGCGGACATGATCTGCTCGGCAAGCTTCGGATTTTTCAGTATGCAGCTGAATTTCGCCGCCGCTTCGGGCTGCATATTTTTAAGCGCATTATCAAATTTCCCCTCGGCAAGCTCCTTTTCAAGCCGCTCTGCGGGAATATTCAGCTTTGCACTCAGAATACCCAGAAGTTCGTTCATTTTTTTGGGATCTGCATTGTTCAAATTGTTGTTCATAAACAAAATTCCCTTCTTATTAATAATAAATTTACAGCAAGTTGTATAGTATGTTCTTTAAAAAAAGACTGGATATGTTATCATATTATTTGATATTGTATGAAATAATGCGGATTTTTATGGGAAGTATCCGCAGCTGCATAACCTATATTATGCGGCGTGATGATATTTTGTTCATTTACTGGGGGAATTTCGGTTATGAAGATCATTGTTATGTCAGACTCACACGGAAGCTATGCCGCCGTCCAGAGCATCATGGACCGGACTGCTGACGCTGATATGTTCATCTTTCTCGGAGACGGCGAAAGAGAAGTCGAAAAAATGAAAGCAGATTATCCCGACAGAGATATACGATACGTCTGCGGAAACTGCGACCATGCCTCCTTTGCGCCCCCGTCACTCGTTATAGAAACGCCTTACGGCGACATTATCGCAGTCCACGGGCATCGTCACGGAGTAAAAAGCGGAGTGGATTTTCTCGGAGATATCGCTTCCGACAATGACTGCACCGTTGCCCTTTTCGGACACACTCATATGCGCCACGAAAGCTATGAGAACGGAATATATTTCATGAACCCCGGAAGCTGCGCTCTCCCGAGGGACGGTCTTGCGCCGTCATTCGGCGTTTTAAATATGTCCGAAGCAGGTATACTCACAAATGTTGCTGACGTGTGATGCACGGCAGCAGCCTATTATCGAAAAGGAAAATATTTATGAAGATAAGAAATCTCATATCCTCGGCAGCAGCGGTTTCAATGGTATTGTTATGCGGCTGCTCGGGCGGAAATGCCGAAAATGTGACGGAAACATCCGTGCAGTCTGTAAGCGAAGCTGTTTCCGAAGCACCGAAAGATCCGCATGATGAAATGGCGGGACGCTCGCTCGTGAGTCTTGGAAACGACACTCGTATCCGTGCAAAAATAGCGCAGATGCAGAGCGGCGAGGAAACAACGATAGCCTATATAGGCGGCTCGATAACAGAGGGATTCAACGCAGGCAGCGAGGACTGCTGGGCTAAGCTCAGCTATGAAAATATCGCTGAGCGTTTCGGCACTGGGGATAACGTCAGGTACGTGAATGCGGGACTTGCGGGAACTCCGTCCGTGCTTGGAAATCTGCGTCTTGAAAGGGACGTGCTTTCGCATGATGCGGATATCGTGTTCATTGAATTCGCCGTGAACGATGCGCAGGATATCATGCATAAGGCAAGCTATGAGGACATGATCCGCACGATACTGACCCGGGAAAATGAGCCTGCGGTCATTCTGCTATTCACCGTGCTTGAGAACGGCTACACCTGTCAGGAGCATATGAGCGAGATCGGCAGCTATTACGATCTGCCTATGATAAGCGTCGGAGATGCGATCAACCCCGAATTTGAGGCGGGACGCATGGTCTGGGACGATTACTCGAACGATCAGTCGCACCCGCACAAGGAAGGCCACAAGCTTGTCGCTGAGTTCATTTCGCACTATTTTGACGAGGAAATGTCCCGCAGCGATGTTTCGGAGGAATATAAAATGCCTCCCATCTTCAAATACAGTCAGGATTACGATAATGCGTCAATGGCGGAAGCATCGACTATCGGCGATACAGACGGAATCGAGCTTATCGGAACGGGCTGCTTTGACCCGAATGTCGGAACTACTGTTGCGGGATTTAAAAACGGCTGGAAATACAGCGGCAGCACGGAAGGCGGCGGGCTGAAATTCAAAGTGAATGCAAACTCGCTTTTCATCGTATATAAACAGGAAAACAGCGAAAATGTCGGCAGCATCGACATCTTCCGTGACGGCAAACGTGTTTACACGATAAATGCAAACGATCCCGACGGCTGGTACAATCCCGTTGCGGAGAGAGTCATCTCAAATCTCGACCCTATGGATATGGAGATAGAGATAAGAATGTCCGAAGGCTCCGAGGACAAGGATTTTGAAGTGCTGGCTATCGGCTTCACTCAGAACGAACAGTTCACTTACGGATAAATGTTCATATTTTCAGTTGAAAAATTTTTTTTAATGTGTTATAATATTTTTGATAATTACCGAAAGGAACGTTTTATTATGAGAAAAAATAACATTAAGTGTGCGGCACTGGCTCTGACGCTTGCTGCATCTCTGCTGCTTTCCGCCTGCGGAAAGACTGCATCCGATACGGAAAACACAGACGATGCTCAGTCTGCTGACACTACCGCAGCTGCAGCCGATGCTGTTTCCGCTTCCGCTTCCGATGATGTGAAGATCAGGATCGACGGAACAAAATTCACAGTCAGCGGCAAAGAGATCTGGATAAACGGCGTAAACACCCCTTGGGACAACTGGAACGACTTCGGCGGAGATTTCGAAGCATTCTGGGACGAACACTTCTCCAAGCTGCATGATGCCGGCATCAACGCTTCAAGAGTATGGATAAACTGCAACGGTCAGACGGCTATCCGCCTGAAATCCACAGGCGAAGTCAAGGAAGTCAACGAAAAGCACTGGCAGGATCTTGACAAGCTGTTTGATATTGCCGAAAAACATCACATCTATCTCATGCCAACATTCCTCTCCTTTGACCATTTTAAGGACGGAAACTCAGGTGCTGAGCAGTGGAGAATGCTCGTTCAGGACGACACACTCATTCAGAGCTATATCGACAAATATGTTAATGTATTCATGGACAGATATGCAGACGAGCCTTATCTCTGGGCTATCGATCTTATGAACGAACCCGACTGGGTAGTCGAGAACGCTGAGTGCGGAAGGATCGGCTGGGATAAGATGTCGAACTTCTTTGCAAAGGTATCGGCTGCTATCCACGAAAAGTCTGAGGACACACTCGTTACGGTAGGCCTCGGAATGATAAAGTACAACTCCGACAAGTTCCAGGGAAATATGATCTCCGATGAGCATATGAAGGAGCTTGCAGGCGACAAGGCTTATGTCGATTTCTATTCCACACACTATTATTTCTGGCAGAACGGTTCTATGGGCTATCCGTTTGAGGAATCTCCCACAGATTTCGGTCTGGACGGAACAAAGCCCGCTGTTATCGGCGAATTTGCCGTACTGAGCGAAAGCGGACGCACTGTTGCTCAGGAATACGAGAACGCTTTCAACAACGGCTGGAACGGCGCTCTTGCATGGACATCGAACGGCGTTGACAACTGCGGAGGCTTTGACGACCTCAAGCCCGCTGCTGACAGAATGTCCGAGATCGCTGAGGACAAGATATTCCCGCTGGGAAAATAAGCTGCGCGGCGCATTATATCGCCGTGGGACACACTTGGGCTTATGGGGATCGCTGTTCCACAGGAGGGCTTTTTTACAGATAAAGCAAAAGCTGCGGTCTTGCGGAAAAGCTTCGCATCACACAAAGTAAAATTATCCAAAAAAGGAATGTATAAAATGGGCGAACAGAAAAAATTCCTGACATTCAGCTATGATGACGGCATCAGTCAGGATAAAAGACTTGTTGAGATCTTCAACAAATACGGAATGAAATGCACTTTTAATCTCAATTCGGGAATTATGAGCAATGAAAGCTGCTGGGATTTCAAGGGCGTTCACGTCGCAAGAATGACAAGAGAAGAGATCGGCGATATTTACAAGGGACATGAGATCGCCTGCCACTTCAAAACTCACCCTTTCCCCTTCGACCTCTCCGACGCTGAGCTTGACGAGGAGATCGGCGGCGATATCAAGGCACTTTCGGATATGTTCGGCTGCGAGATAGTCGGCGCTGCTTATCCCTACGGTCAGTATGACGACAGAGTTGTCGAGGCACTGAAAAAGCACGGGATCAAGTATGCAAGGACCACACGCACAACTGAGGGCTTTGCACATCAGACCGAACTGCTGAGATATATGGCGACCTGCCATCACAACAACGACAGGCTGTTTGAGCTGGGCGAGATATTCAAGGCAATAAAGCCCGAAGAACCCGCTGTTTTCTATGTATGGGGACACAGCTATGAGTTTGACGGCGACAATAACTGGGACAGAATAGAAAAGTTCTGCGAAATGATGTCAGGATGCGACGACATCTGCTGCTGCACGAACAGAGAAGCGTTCGGAGTATAAAAACATTGCACCCCGCATATCGCCTTATTGGACGGTCCGCGGGGTGCTTTTTCAACCGACAATGCAAAAATTCATCTTATAAAACTATTGACAATCTCCCTTTTGCATGGTAAAATTAGCATACGCTAACCAAACTTGCAGGAGGGATAATAATGGAACTCAATACAAAATGCTTCAAACGTGACGCTTTGCTTGGAGCGCTGGGTGCGGCGCTTATGGCAGCAGGCGACCTTTCGCTCAGCCTCATCGCCCCGAACAATTCCGACAGCGGACTGTATGTCAGGGAATCCTACATGAACGGAAGCTACGGGCTTTGGCGGCCTGTTTTCCTGCTGGTAACGGGAATACTGGGAATGTTTTTTTATTCTTTCGGCGTAAAGGCAATGCACGACATAATAAAGCCGGAATGCAAAAAGCTCCGCTTTCTTGTGAAATACGGCGGCATCGGCTATATATGCTCAGGTGCGGCACTCCATTTCTTCATCGGTTCGCTTTCCTACTGGATAGCCTTCCTTTCTGCGGAATTTGACAGAGAAACCGCAATAAAAGCAGTGGACAGCTATTATAACAGATTTATCGGTGCGGAATATCTGCTTTATATCCCCATAGCCGCACTTATGATCGGAAGCTTTGCCGCAGTTGTTTCGGGACGCACTTATATGCCGAAAAAGATGGCGGTATTTCATGCCCTGACATGGCAGATCATACTGCTTGCCATACCCGATATACGCCGTATGATATCACCCGATATCATCACTGCGGATTATGCCTTCAGTCAGACATCGGGCAATGCGGCGGCGGTCATAATGTTCATCGCCTGCTATATCCGGGTAATAAACAGTGAAAAAAAGAAAAGCTGAATAGCGCACAGATCATACCGAAAATCCTGCATTTATAAAAAGATGAAGTCCCGCAGATCGCCGAACAAGACAGTCTGCGGGACTTCAGCTTTTATTCTTCTATTTGTCTGCCAAGAAACTGAGCCGCTGCCTGAATGAGATTTTTCTGCACCTCATTCGCAGTCGCATCGTTTGACGGAGAAAGGAAAGCGACCGCACCGGTCACATCGCCCGAAGAAAGGATAGGCGTGCATGCTATCGCAGGGCGGTCAATGCCCTCGACGGGAAACACCTTCTCGTCCTCGGGAGATGAGCAGACGTAGCTTTTTCTGCTCTCAAGAAATTCTTCCAGCCCGTGGGATATGCGTCTTTCGTTGAATTCCTTCTTCTGCACGCCCGCCACCGCAACGACGTGATCCCTGTCAAATACAACTGTCGGACAATTTGCAAGCTTTGTCACTACCTCTGCCACCTGAGATGCTGAATTCGCCATCTCACCTATCGCCGAATATTTCTTGAAGATAACTTCACCGTCACTGCTGGTGTAGATCTCCAGAGGGTCGCCTTCACTGATAACAGTTACACACTCGTCAGATGCCGTATCTATGCGTTTTTTCTGCGCAGCAAGCTTAGTTTCCGCATTAATTATTTCATCTATATCCGCCAGAAGCTCCACCTCTATGTGATCTTCATAAACGGTTATCCTGTCGATCATATTTCCGATATCCGCTTTGTCCAGCCTCTCCTTTCTGAGGATCCGTTCAAGTATGCCGACCGTTGTTGCCGCAGCCTTATTTGTTTCCTTTACAGCCTTATCACGCTTTGAAATAAGCTCCAGCTGCGTTTTCAGACCGTTTATCTTTTCGGAATGTGCGGAAATTATACTGTCATAGGTTTCATTGATAAGCTCCTCCTGTGCGGGATTTGAAATAATATCCCTTATCCGTTGGGTCGCCGCAGCAGCAAGCTCGGATTTTAACTGAGCAATCTGACGGTCAATAATCTCAGGCGTATTATCCGGAACATTTTTCCGCTGCTGCTCGGAAAGAAGCCTGTCCAGAGTTTCCGATATAAGAACGGCATTATCCCGAAGCTTTGCTATATATTTTTTCAGCGTATCATCAAGCCTGTCTATCCTGATATGATGCGATGCACAGAATGACTTGCCCTGCCTGGTATATGTGCTGCATCTGTAAGCAGGCGGAAGATCGGGACGGCTCATTGATGACATAGGCTTGCCGCAGTCGCCGCAGTAGAGATATCCCGTATAATCCGTTCTGTATTTTTTGATTCCCCTGTAATTTGAACGGGAACGAACCGCAAGCTGTTCCTGCACCTGTTCAAAAACGGCTTTGTCAATTATTGGAGTGTGATTATTCTCAATGACAATATGCTTATCTTCGGGAATCGCAATATCATCACCGTTGATTTTTCGGCGGCTGTATTTATGCTGACGAAGTGTACCGATATAAAAATCGTTGCGGAGTATGTCGCTGACCGAAACGATGCTCCAGCAATTGCTGCTTTTCAGAGTTGTAGATCGTCCCATAGTTTCACGGCGGACAATCTCGTCCTGCCTTGCTGTCGGGATATTCATTCCCGTAAGCTTCTTTGCGATGGATTTGTAACCCATTCCCGATAAGTACATATTGAATATCATGCGGACGACCTCTGCCTGTTTCCCGTTCACCTCGAAGGTCATTGCCTTGCTGTCGGTCATGATGTATCCATATGGAACAGCGCATATCCATTTCCCGTCCTTCTGACGGTTTTCGATCACCTTGCGCACCTTTTTGCTTGTGTCAGTGACAGGCATCTCATTTATCAGAAAGCGAAACTGTATCTGAAGCCATTCATCATCGGCAGGATAATCAATGTTATCGTTTATCGAAATAATGCGTATGCCGCTGTCTCTGAGATCTTCAAGCTCTGCAAGCCCGCGGCTGTTGCGTCTTGAAAAACGGGAAAAATCCTTAATAATAAGGACCTTGTATTTCCCGCTCATCAGACCCTTGCGCATTTCCTGATAACCCTCACGCTGTTCAAAGGTGTAGCCTGATCGGTCACGGTCCTCAAAATAATCAACACTGCTTTCGGGAAAATATGAAGCGATATATTCGGAAATAATACTTTTCTGATTTTCGATCGAAGTATTTTCCCTGCCTATCTCCTCATCAACGGAAATTCGGCAGTAAGCCGCAATCGGCGCATTCATTGTATCACGTCCTTTCGATTATTATAGTATCACGCTGTATGCAGACAGGTCAACAGGAAATAAAAGGGCATCTCCCGACAGACAGATTCCGACTTTTTCAGGCAGATGCACCGCCATTCAGCTGATTCATAAGCAATGGCAGCACTGTGCCGTTCAGATCCTTTTTGCCTGAGATAAAAACTGTCACCTTGCAGTTCTTTTTCTTGCAGTCAGCGTAAATGCTTCCAAGCAGCTCAGTTATCATTTCATTGTTTTTTTCATTTGCAGTAAGCCAGATATCAGCCTCATTTGTGATCTCATTGAAATTGATATTCATATTGTAATGTCACCTCTTGATGTATAATATTGTCAAAGAATAAAAAGCGTATTCATAATATATAAAAATCCACAGCTGCACCGATACGGATTCAGACAACTGTGGATTCTTTTTTATATTGAAAAGATTGTCGTTTTCCTTAAAATGTCTGAATCAAATGTATGGCAGCAATGAATGAAAAATTGATTACAGGTTCAGTGTATCACAGATCATATAGCGTTGTCAATATCCCGAAAGAAAATTCTACATTAATATTTTATTCAAAATTTATTCTGATGTGCAATTGTAAGCAATATTTTCAAAACTGTTCGCCGTTAGGATTATTTTTTATCAACTTTTAAAAACATCGCTCTTTGTATATTTTGCACAAAAAGCGATTTTAAAACGACAGCGTATATTTTATTGGCTCACCCTTGCCGATGCGCAGATTTCGCCCCAAAAGAAGCCCGATTTGCTTATCATTTTCCCCATGCCGATCACGACAATATAAAACCGACGTGACACACGCCCTTATGCTCTTCCCCGATTTCGGAGCAATTTTGAAGCGACAGCTGAAACAAGTGCCAAAAACCTCATAATTATGCGGTTTGTAATTTCGAATTTCTTTAAAATTGACCCGATTTTGAATTACGAATTTTTCGAAATTTTCGAAATTCATCTCGCAAACAACGTATCTGCGTGGTTTAAGAACTGCGAATTTCGAAATTATTTTGCGTGATATATCACTTTTTCGAAAATCATTCGGATCCTCTGTTTTTTGATATTTTCACAGGAAAAATACCGACACCGAAAGAGCAATTTCTTTGTTTGATCCCCGGCGGTGCGCAAGCTCCGCTCTATCGGAACAAAATAAAATTTCAGATACAACGAAGGCGACCTGTTGTTTCTCAATTTTATCCGAAGTCTGTAACGTCACATCGGGTCAGGATTGATGTGACGTTAATGCTTATGCTTTTTATTTTGGCACGACTTCGGGGCTTATAATGCCACTGTATCT
>USNJ01000023.1 GCA_900556055.1 uncultured Ruminococcus sp. | reverse complement strand
AATTAGAAATGAGAAATGCGAAATGGTGGTGCGGCGCATAAAAATATGGAAGCGCCGCAGAGGTTTGAAACCAGCGGTTTTCTCGTATCGCAAACCTAATCCCCAATCCCCAATCCCCAATCCCCAATCCCCAATCCCTAATCCCTAATCCCTAATCCCTAGTCCCTAGTCCCTAGTCCCCAATCATATCAAGAAACAGCCGGTGCATGCGGTCATCATGTCCGACCTCGGGATGGAAGGAGAGCGCGAGCTGCTTTCCATAGCGGACAGCGACGATGTGGTCATCCACCGTTGCGAGGATGTCTACGTCAGGCGATGCAGAGGCGATGTAGGGGGCGCGGATAAAATTCATCTTCACGTCGCCCACGCCTTTGACCGGCGCCGTGGTGATGAAGCTTCCGAGCTGGCGGCCATAGGCATTTCTGCGAACCGTCACAGGAAGCGTAGCGAACCATGTGTTCGCATCATTTTCCAGATGCTCAGCGAGGAGGATCATGCCGGCACAGGTAGCCAGGACGGGAAGACCTGCTCGGATTTTTTCCTGCAGCGGCGCGAAAAGTCCCTCATCCTTGAGCAGCTTGCCCTGCACGGTGCTTTCGCCGCCCGGGATAACGATCCCGTCAGACTGCCTTTCAATATCCTTCGGCTGACGTATCTCAAAGCATTCCGCACCAAGCTCCGAAAGCATCTTTATATGCTCCGCAAATGCGCCCTGGAGCGCAAGCACGCCAATTACAGCCATTTTTACTTGCCCCTCTCAGCCATAAGAAGTTCTATCTCCTGCTCGTTTATGCCGACCATAGCCTCGCCGAGATCCTCGGAAAGCTCTGCAAGCATAGCCGCATCATTGTAGTTCGTTACAGCCTTGACGATAGCCTGCGCCCTCTTTTCGGGATTTCCCGACTTGAATATGCCTGAGCCGACAAATACGCCCTCTGCGCCAAGCTGCATCATAAGAGCAGCATCTGCGGGAGTTGCAACGCCGCCTGCCGCAAAGTTTACAACAGGGAGCTTTCCGTTCTCGGCAACATATTGCACAAGCTCATAAGGCACCTGAAGCTGCTTTGCCGCATCGTAAAGCTCGTCCTTGGACATTGATGTGAGCCTTCTTATCTCGCTCTGCATCATTCTCATGTGGCGTACAGCCTGAACAACATCGCCCGTTCCCGGCTCGCCCTTTGTTCTTATCATGGATGCGCCCTCGTTTATTCTTCTGAGTGCCTCGCCGAGATCCTTTGCGCCGCATACGAAAGGCACATCAAACTGCCTTTTGTCGATATGATACTTGTCATCGGCAGGCGAAAGCACCTCGGACTCGTCAATGTAGTCTATCTCGATCGCCTGGAGTATCTGAGCTTCAGCAAAATGACCGATCCTGCACTTAGCCATAACAGGTATGGAAACAGCGTTCTGAATGCCCTTTATCATCTTCGGGTCGCTCATTCTCGAAACACCGCCCGCCGCACGGATATCTGCGGGGATCCTTTCAAGCGCCATTACCGCACATGCGCCTGCCGCCTCTGCTATCCTTGCCTGTTCGGGAGTTGTAACGTCCATTATAACGCCACCCTTTAACATCTGTGCAAGGTTTTTGTTAAGTTCATATCTTTCAGCCATTTTTATCGGCTCCTTTCGTGTTCTATATTGGGATTATATTACTTTTTCGGTCGGATTTCAAATTCACATCTCCTATTTTTTAATAGATATTTTTATGCATTATGCATATATTTTCACACATTATTTGCCGATATATCGTCACTATAACAACAATTTCATTATGATTTTTTCGGCATATTCGGGCAATATGCAAAGCTTACAATACAGCAAT
Source organism: uncultured Ruminococcus sp. (assembly GCA_900556055.1). Lineage (GTDB taxonomy): Bacteria > Bacillota > Clostridia > Oscillospirales > Ruminococcaceae > UMGS1889. The sequence continues at coordinate 14,521 of USNJ01000023.1, read as the reverse complement.
GATATTATGCCGTCAATTTGTAGAAAACAGAGAAAGATCCTGACGCATTATATCGGCGTGGGACACGGTTGGGCAGTGGGAAATATTATCGTCACCAAGCGGGACTTGGCTGTGCATTCCGCAAAAAAACGGCTGCGCACTTGCTTTATCATCAAAGAAAAGTAAAATAATCAAAAAAAATATTGACTTATCAGGCAAAATCGGATATAATAGCATCAGGAAATGTTGTCCGCAGCATTTCTCAGTGCGGCTGACACTTGAGGGGCACATTGGAAACAATGGGGCGTATCCGAAACTCCGAAGTTCACCGCTGCTTGAAAGTATAGCAGCACGGTGCGGAAGATCTTCCGCATAGAGTCGGTCGTCCGGAGCGACTATAAAAATCAGCTGTTATGAAGGTTTTGCCGACAGTTTTTGCTGTCGGCTTTTTCATTTATACGGTTGATAATCGGAAAAAAATGTTGTATAATAAGAGCATGAATTGACCGAAAGGAATGTTTTTCAATGAAGGACGGTTTTATCCGCTGCGCCGCCTGCACGCCCGAAACACGTGCCGCAGACTGCACCGCAAACACCGAAAGAATTATAGATATGATGAAAAATGCCGACAGCAAGGGCTGTTCCGTCGCAGTTTTCCCCGAGCTTTGCATCACGGGCTACACCTGCGGCGACCTTTTCCTGTCGCAGCGGCTGCTCGATTCCGCCGAAAAAAATCTGCTGAAAATTGCCGATGAAACCACAAAGCTCGGTCTTATCGCAGTTGTCGGTCTGCCGCTCAGGTTCGGAAACAAGCTTTTGAACTGCGCCGCTTTTCTGTACAGGGGAAATATCCTCGGATTTGTGCCGAAGGAAAATATCCCGAATTACTCCGAATTTTATGAGGCAAGACACTTCTCCTCGGGACGCGGGATATCCTCCGAGATAACGTTTCTGGCGGGAAAGTCTGTCAAACCTATCCCCGTCGGACGGATAATATTTGCCTGCGAAAATATCCCCGAGCTGACGATATCAGCCGAGATATGCGAGGATCTCTGGGTACCCTGTCCGCCGTCCGCCGAGCTTGCGGTGAACGGTGCTGCCATAATATGCAATCCGTCAGCGTCCGATGAAGCTGCGGGAAAGGCTGATTACCGCAGGCAGCTTGTGACATCTCAGTCTGCGTCATCCATCTGCGGATATATCTACACGAGCGCAGGCTTCGGCGAATCCAGCCAGGACATGGTTTTTGCGGGACACAATATCATCGCCGAAAACGGAACTGTCATCGCCGAAAGCAAGAAATTCACGACGGGAATAACCTATTCCGAGATAGATGTAAAGCGAATATTCTCCGAGCGCCGCCGCACAACGACATTTATGTGCGGAAAAGCTCCCGACAGCACTATCCGCACCGTCAGATTTTCCATGGATATCCGTGAAACTGAGCTTTCAAGGAGGTTTGCCAAGATGCCGTTCGTTCCGCAGAGCCGTGAAAAGCTTGCCGAACGCTGCGAGGATATCATCTCCATGCAGGCAACGGGGCTTGCCGTCCGCCTGAAGCACATAGGCTGCAAGTCCGCAGTTATCGGTCTTTCGGGCGGTCTTGACTCGACGCTTGCGCTTATCGTTGCCGTTCACGCATTCGATATGCTGGGACTGGACAGAAAGGGCATAACCGCAGTAACTATGCCCTGCTTCGGCACAACAAAGCGCACAAAAAGCAACGCCTGCACCCTTGCGGAGGCATACGGCGTTTCATTCCGTGACATTAACATCACAGCCGCCGTGCGTCAGCATTTTTCGGATATCGGTCACGATGAATCCGACCACAGCGTCACCTACGAGAATTCGCAGGCAAGGGAGCGCACGCAGATCCTTATGGACATTGCAAATCAGACAAACGGCATAGTCATCGGAACAGGCGACCTTTCCGAGCTTGCACTCGGCTGGGCGACCTATAACGGCGACCATATGTCGATGTACGGCGTGAATGCATCTATCCCGAAAACCTTAGTCCGCCATCTGACGGCATATGAGGCTGAGTGTTCGGACGGTGCGCTGAAGGCTACGCTGCTCGATATCCTCGACACGCCAGTCAGCCCCGAGCTTCTGCCGCCCGAAAACGGTGAGATATCACAGAAAACCGAAGATCTTGTCGGTCCGTATGAGCTGCACGATTTCTTCCTTTATTACACAGTCCGTCTCGGATTTGAGCCGTCCAAGATACTCCGCCTTGCAAAGCTGTCGTTCAGGGACGATTATCCGACGGAGGTCATTGAAAAGTGGCTGAGGACATTTATCCGCCGCTTCTTCTCGCAGCAGTTCAAGCGTTCATGTATGCCCGATGCGCCCAAGGTCGGAACCGTCACCCTCTCACCCAGAGGCGACTGGCGAATGCCGTCCGATGCTTCTTCCGCTGAATATATTGATTTCTGAAAATAAAAAAACAGGGCAGGAAATTATGCTTCCTGTCCTGTTTTATTTCAATATGCAAAAGAAAAGAGCCGATAAAATCGGCTCTCGAAAAACGTTTTAAAACGACTTTACAGTCTATAAATTATGTGGCGGACTCACTCCCAACTTCTAGATTCTCATTTTCCTCGTTAAGAATTTCATAAACACCACTTCTTTTTCGTTATTTATCAATGGCGCAGATCAAGCCATTGGACTCACTCCTCAATTCAAAATAAAGTTACGATGATATAAAAACATATCATATCAGCCGCCTTATTTAAAAATCATACCGTCAACAGCGTTAAAATGCCATTGGACTCGCTCCTTTTCGTTAATATTCCAACCCTTCGGATCTGATATTCCACATAAGATATCAACCTTTCATCGGAATTTATTGTAAAGGCCTGAGCGTTTAAGCCATCGGACTCACTCCATGAAATATATTTGGTTAAGGTTAAAGGCTTAACTTTCCATCGGAATTAGCTCCCATTCAAAGATTTTTAAATCAAGTTGGATATTTAATGTGCCATCGGACTTATCTCCTGACATTGAATTTTGTGTTTGATCCGCAAATATACGGTAACCGACTTATCTTTCCATCGGACTTATCTCCATATCTGAAAATTTTAATGAAGATGACATTTACCGTGCCATCGGACTCACTCCTAAAGATATATTGTTTTTCCGAAACCTGCTAATGCAGTCTTACATAGCCTGTTGGACTCACTCCCATTCGATCAAAACTCAAGAATAAATGTCCTTTTCATATTAATCACTTCTTATAATAAGAGTAGTTTGGTTATCGGCATTCCTGCCGCCTTACCTGGCATGTCGGAATCACTCCAAAGATTTTATAGTTTTCCGAAACCTGCTTACCGCAGTCTTACCTGTCCTGTTGGACTCACTCCCATTCGATTAAAATTCAAGAATAAATGTCCTTTTCATATTAATCACTTCTTATAAATAAGAGTTAGTTTTAAATCAGCATTACTGCTGCCTTACCTGGCCTGTCGGACTCACCCCTTAAATTTAATTATCAAAGATTAAGATTATGGAACCTTGGTCTCGTGTTTAACATTGACACCACATTCCTTTCCGGCTCTTTGCCATCAAAGCGGTGATTATTCAATTTTTTCCTATGACAGGATATAAAAAATTCCTGTCGATGCTTACCTTTCGGGCGGACTCACTCCTCACCTGCTAGAATTTTAATAACCTGCAATGAATACCTTTCATAACGATCACACCTTCCAAAGTATTGATCTTATTGTATTCACCTTTCTTATCAAATCATGCAGCTTTTTATGTAAAGTCGTTACAGACATCAGAGGGTACTGCTGCTTTACATTAGGAGGACTTCGGTGTCCTGTAAGCTATGGCATCTGACGGGAGACATTCCGTCGTTTGCATCGATAGGATATACTCGATATATTAACTTTTAACTCAAATGAAACTCATTCATTATTATGGGAGGGGCGTTCAAAAACGCTGCTTATAAAGCTATCCAAGCTCCCTGTTCATACTCAGAAAAAAGTTACACACGAGCCGCCGAAGCCGCTGACCTTATTCTGCTGTGACTCTTCATTTAACTCCATCGGACCCGCTCCCTTTCTCCGGTAATTTTTTCGGAATAACTGCGGCTGACATCTGCCGATAAGCTGCGATGCTGTTCACCGTGCGGCGACCGCCGTTCAACTGAGCTCCGAACCGTCGGAATGAAAACCCCGATGATCTCTGACTTCAGCTGCCCGATCCCGAACCCGCTCGGGATAATTCCGATCAATTCTTTTATCGGAACTCCATCGGCATTTGCTGTAAGCCTTTGATTTTATTCTTTCGGGTCATTTCCTTTTCCTTGAGTATAATATACCACACCTTTAGGTAAATGTCAATAGGTTTTTCAAAAAAAATAATATAATTTTTGTGTAATATTATTTTTACGGATACATACTTGACATTCTGTTAAAAATATAGTAAAATAAAAATGTTGAGTGCGCACGGCGGTCATGTCTGCGCAGTTATGCGGAAATTTTAATGTGTGAGAGGAGCGGCAATATGGCATTTCTGAATGATGAAGAAAACTACGAACCCGATCTGTACACTCTTGTCGATGAGGACGGAAAAGAGCAGCAGTTTGAATTTATTGACCAATACGAGGAAAACGGCGTAGTATATTATGCACTTGTTCCTTATATCGAGGATCCCGATCAGATGCTCGAAGCTGATGCTGAGCTTGTTGTGCTGAGACTTGAAAAGGACGAGAACGGCGAAGATATCATGTCCACTATCGACAGCGAAGAGGAATACAACCGCATCGGCAATATTTTCATGGAAAGATACATGGAGGATTTTGACGGGGACGACGAGTAAGCACTCTTCCGAAAAAATCAATATGTGTTTTCACCAAAAATACACAGGGAATTTTCAAATATCTGCTATTGATATCTGACCCTGCGTGTGCTATAATAATCTCAGAAAATAAATTCTGCCTTGACCGAAGAAGTACGGTTTTTATAATCCAACACAATTTTTAAGGGATTTAGTCTCCGCTTCGGGATTGAAGACCTCCCCGCTGCCGACTGAAAGAATGCATTTGCGTTCCTCGGCTTCGGGACGAAGGGATCATGAATGCAGCGGGCTATTGCCCACCTGCCTGAGTGCGGGTTTTATTCGCCGTATGGCGGCAAGGCGGAGTATTTTGAAGATGACAGGCTACTGTATTTTTACGGCAGCCTTTTTGTATATGGAGGAAAGATCATGGATCCTATCTGGAATGAAATGTATTCGGCTGCAAAAGCGGTCAAAAATGCACGGAAGATCTCCGATTATGTCACCTGCGGCGAAGTGGCGGCTGCCGTGCTTTCAGGTTCAGGCAGGATATACACAGGCGTGTGTATCGACACCTGCTCGACTCTCGGAATATGTGCGGAAAGAAATGCGATATTCAACATGATAACAAACGGCTAACAGGAAATTTCCAAAGTGCTCGCCCTTCTCCCTGACGGATCGTGCGGCGCTCCCTGCGGTGCGTGCCGTGAGCTTATGGTGCAGCTGATGCCCGGAAAGTACAAGGACATCGAGATAATGACAAATTTCAATACAGGGCGCATCGTCACTCTCGGCGAGCTTACGCCTGAATGGTGGATAAAATAAATAAAAAGCATCGCAGCAAGCCAAGGCTGCGATGTTTTTTTTGCGCCCGGGGCATGATATCGCCGTGACGCACACACTCTTTCGGGGGCAGACTATGCTCACAGACGGACTTTTTTACGGCAGCAGCCGAGCCTTCGGCTTCGCAGACGGTTTTATCCCTCCGCAAAAGTAAAATTATCCGAAATATTATCCGCCGTAAATGCTGTCCAGAATGTCCGTCAGCTGCGACATGTATTTTTCACGCACATCGTCGGGCGACAGTATTTCCGCCTTTGCGCCGAACTGGAACACCCACGCATAAAACGGTGCTTCCGCTCTCACCTTTGCACGGACGATGAACCTGTCCTCGCCGTCGGGGAATATTCCTGCGCCGCTTCCGAACCTGTCAATGACGGCGTTCACGAGTGAATTGTCGAAGCGCATGGTAACGTCACGCACTTCGCCGCTGAACATTGAAAAGGTCGAATTCATATACTCCTCAATGCTGAAATCCCCGTCAGGCAGGCGGGCAGGCTCGTCCACAACGGTCACATTCTCCATTCTGTCAACACGGAAATTCGTGAAATTTTCGGGATATCTCTCGTAATATGCGACAAGATAATACCGCTCATGGTCCCATGTCATAGCATACGGCGAGCAAACCCTCAGCCCGTCACGGTACTTTTTCTTTTTTGTGATATCGTAATCGAAATACCTGAAGGATATCTGTTTTTTCTCGGCAATGGCACGGTGAATGGCATCTACGCTTATGTAAATGACCTCGTTCATCGACTTTACCCTGTCAGCGACATACACCTGACGGCGGATCTGCTTGGCTTCATGCACACTGGTCAGGCTGCTCAGCTTTTTCAGAAGATCCTCCGATTTCTTTACAGTCAGAAACTTCGACGAACAAACAGCATCTGCAAGGAGCTTCAGTTCGGGAAGCTCAAATTCACGGCTTGCGACATAGTACCCCGCACTGTTTCCCTTGACAGCCACCACATCCAGACCGTAAGCCCTCAGAGCCTCTATATCCTCATAAAGTGCCTTTCTTCCCGCAGATATGCCGCAAAGCTCCAGCTCCCTGATGATATCGTTCATCGAGATGCAGTGGTTCTCGTCCGTCTTCTCGAGAAGTATTTTATATAGGTATAGTATCTTCAGTCTGTTGTTGCTGTTTCTGACATTTTCGCTCAAAGTCTGTACCCCCTATGATATTATCCGCATTCAGCAAGGCAGATAACAGAACCGTTCTGATCTATCAGTCCGAATTCTATGGTATCGTTCTTATGCACGGAAAATCCCTCGGGCGGCTCATTCAGCAGCCTTCCGCGTATCCGTCCGCCGCTTATGCTTTCGCATCTTGCACGGCATATTTCCGCATTCTGTCCCCTTTTTATCAGCATTACCGTCACATCGTCGGGACAGTTTCTGTCCCTGCATCTGTCGATAAGGCGTATTTTTCGCACCTTTTCAAGCTCACCGCAGCTGCTTTTGTTTATATGCCCTATCCGTTCCGCAAAGATGCTGTAAAGCTTTTCATCGGCAGGTTCTGCCGAAGTACCCGAAAGCTCCGCCCATGTGAATCTCATCCCCGCAGGAGCAAGGTGCCGTCAGACCGCAAATCCGCCGTTTCCGTCACTGTCCGCAAACCCCAGCACTTCAAAAGAAAGCTGCGTTCTGCCTATGCAGCAGTAGCAAACTGCATATCCTGCCTCGGAGATACCCCGTCCCGCAATGCCGATAAGCCACAATCTGCCGTACAATTCCCTGAATGAAAGCTGTTCCGCAAGCATATTTACCCCGCCTTTGAAATTATTCCGGCATAATCCAATGAGTTTTAGTATTTTATGCCATATTTTCATTATAAGTCGGCAGCTGTATCATTTTAAGGACAATGGCTCACACAAATTTCAAATTTAACTTTTATTCACATCAAAGAAAAAATTTCCTGCTGCGTTAATTATATCAGATATTTTATCGGATTTCAACAGTTTTTCGGATAATTTTACTTTTTCTGTATCCGAAAGGACTTCGCAGCCGCAGGCAGACAAAGCGTCGGGAACATCACGCACCACCAGTTTCTGCCATTTCCGCTCCCGAGGCTTATCCGCAGTGCCGTGTAACGTCCCGCAGGCATGACAAAACCGTCATATGTGCGGTCGCCGAAGTCAGTTTCGCATATTTCCGCATGCGATCTGTATGGCAGCCCGTGGGACGCAAGGATCCTGTCCGCCGTTTCTTCAATTACAGGAAGATTTTTCTCTGCCGCAGCCGCACTTTCCTCCTTTGTTTCACAGCCGCCGAAGATCTCCTCCGAAAGCTCCAGCACAGCATCACGCACTTCAAGCTTGACGGTCTGGTCGGAAATGCTGTCCGAATTTGCGGGGATATGCAGCCTGAGAACACTGTCCTCAATATCCCTGACATTCTCCGAAAAAGCAGCAGTTCCCGTCAGAAAGAGGGTTATAATAAATCCAATGAGCATCGAAAGAGTAAGCGTGTCACAGCGTTTTTCACTTATTTTCATGGTCATTCTCCTTTATAATATGTTAACATTTTCCTGTGACATCATTATTGACAATACATCGGCGGCAAATCATTGCAAATGTAAATATTCTGTTAAGTACTTGACTTTTTTCGATTATTGGAGTATAATAAATAATCGTTACAGGAATGCTTATGAAATGCAGCCGGTTGAGTGCTGATTTAGCTCAGTTGGTAGAGCACATCCTTGGTAAGGATGAGGTCGTCAGTTCAAGTCTGATAATCAGCTCCAATTTCAGGTTTGCATTTGAGCGAACTGTAATTGTCAGAGAATGCCGCAAGGTGTTTTCATACCGTCCCCGATTCTGCATAAGGGGGCGGTTTTTTTATGCCGTTTTTCTCCTCAGATAAGGCAGAAAATCTGTTTTGTTAATATTGCCCTTAAACCGCTTTAAATCTGCAAAAAAAATGTCTGAATTGGATAGAAAAAAACGCTTTTATTTTGATGTGAATTGTGTTATAATATGTTTACATGAGCTTAAAGCGATATGTCTTTCTTTTCGGCTCATTTTTATATATGAACATTCCTGACAGCTGTCAGTTAATACATAAAAATTTATGGGGAGTAATCAATTTTGGAGAAATTTATTATAAAAGGCGGTCGCAAGCTCTGCGGCGAAGTTAATATCAGCGGAGCAAAAAACGCAGCCGTTGCAATTATCCCTGCGGTCATCCTGGCAGATGAACCATGTGTACTTGAAAACGTTCCTGATATAAGCGATGTTTCCATCAGCCTGCGCATTCTTTACGAGATGGGCGCAGATGTCAAATATCTCGACAAAAACACCGTCCGAATTGACGCAACAGGCATCAAGGAGCCTATCGTCCCCTACGAAATGGCACGTCATATGCGTGCTTCTTACTATTTCCTGGGCGCACTTCTCGGCAAATACAGATACGCAAGAGTTGCTCTTCCCGGCGGCTGCGATCTCGGCGACCGTCCTATCGACCAGCATCTTAAAGCATTCACTTCCCTCGGTGCGACCTGCACTATCGACAGAGGCATGGTAGATGCTCAGGCTGAACAGCTCCTCGGTTCGCAGATCTATTTTGATTTTGTTACCGTCGGAGCAACTATAAACGCTATGCTCGCATCTGTAAAGGCTTCGGGCTATACAATAATCGAAAACGCCGCAAAAGAGCCGCATATCGTCGATCTTGCGAACTTCCTGAACTCTATGGGCGCAGATATCATGGGTGCGGGAACCGATGTCATAAAGGTAAGAGGAGTAAAGTCCCTCAAAGGCGCAACTTACGCTATTATCCCCGACCAGATCGAGGCGGGAACTTACATGGTAGCAGCTGCTGCCACAAAGGGAAATGTCCTCATAAAGAATGTTATCCCCAAGCATCTTGAATCCATCACAAACAAGCTTGAAAAGATCGGCGTGAATGTCGAGGAATTTGATGACAGCGTGCGTGTTTCAGTTGACGGTCCGCTCGTAAAAACAAGCATCAAGACCATGCCGCACCCGGGATTTCCGACTGATATGCAGCCGCAAATATCCGCTCTGCTGACTCTCGCTGAGGGTACAAGCATCGTTACGGAGGATATCTTCGACAACCGCTTCCGCTATGTTGACGAGCTTCGCAGAATGGGCGCTGATATCAAGGTAGACGGACGTGTTGCCGTTATAGAGGGCGTAGGTCATCTCATGGGCGCACCTGTAAAGGCTCCCGACCTCCGTGCAGGCGCAGCGCTTATTATCGCAGGACTTGCCGCAAACGGAGTCACTGAGATCGATGATATTTACCATATTGAACGAGGATATGAAAATATCGAGGAAAAGCTAAGAAATCTCGGTGCTGATATCGTAAAGAAATCCATACCCGGCGCAGCAGTCAGAAAGGCTCTCTGATAATGGCAAGATTTTATCCCCTATTTTCGTCAAGCAAGGGAAATTCGGTATACATCGGCAACAAGGAACAGGGCATTCTTGTGGACGCAGGAGTTTCCTGTTCACGCATAGTTTCCGCACTTTCACGGAACGATATCCCGATATCTGCCGTAAAAGCCGTTTTTGTGACTCATAACCATTCCGACCACATAAGCGGCATAAAAAACTTAACAAAGAAATATCCGATTTCCGTTTTTGCGGAAGCGGGAACGCTTGATTATCTGTTTGAAAATGAGTGTATTTACACCGATGGACAGGATATGTCTGGCGTCGTCACCGCCGCAGGAATGGAAATTTCGTGCTTTCATACGCCGCATGACGCACCCGAAAGCTGCGGATATAAAATAAAAATGCCCGACGGACGGACGTGTGCCGTCTGCACGGATCTCGGCACAGTCACCGGCTGCGTAAGGGAAAATCTCCTCGGCTGTGACCTTGTATATCTCGAATCAAATTACGATGACGATATGCTGGCGAAAAGCTCCTACCCTTTTTATCTCAAAACGAGGATACGCTCCGCAAGGGGGCATCTCTCGAACGAAGCATGCGGAAAATTTGCCGCAGAGCTTGTGAAAAGCGGCACAACAAGGCTTATCCTCGGACACCTTTCGCAGGAAAACAACACCCCCGAGACTGCCGATATGTGCGTTTCGTCCACACTTGAAGCAGCGGGATTTGCCCGGAGCAGGGACTACATACTTTCAGTCGCAGAGCCTGAAACATCAGGCGGATTTGTGGCTTTTTAGGAGCAGATCATTATGATGACAGTACATCTTATAACTGTGGGAAAGCTTAAAGAAAAGTATCTTGTATCCGCCTGCAGCGAATATGTCAAGCGTCTTGGCGCATACTGTAATATATCCGTGGATGAACTGCCCGAAAGCAAGCTGCCCGACGACCCTTCCCCGAAGCAGATCGAAAATGCACTTCAGAATGAGGGCAAAAAGATGCTCAGTATCATAAATTCACGCAAAGCTTTCAACATCGCAATGTGCATAGAAGGAAAAATGCTCAGTTCCGAGGACTTTTCCGCAAAGATCGAACAGGCTGCCGTCAACGGTGCAAGCTTCATGAACATATTCATCGGAAGCTCATTCGGCATCGCCGACGAAGTAAAAAAAGCCTGCGATTTTAAGCTTTCCATGTCGCCAATGACATTCCCGCATCAGCTGGCGAGAGTCATGGTGCTTGAACAGCTTTACCGTGCTTTTTCCATCTCGAATAACGGAAAATATCATAAATGAGGGATTTTTCATGATCTTGGGACGTGAATTTTACGAAAGGGACTGCCTTGATGTCGCACCCGATCTCATCGGCAAACGCATAGTGCATATCCTGCCAGACGGAACAGAGCTTTCCGCCGTGATAAGCGAAGCAGAGGCATACAGAGGCACTGAGGACACAGCCTGCCACGCATCAAAGGGACGCACCCCGAGGACCGAGCTTCTTTTCGGCGAAGCGGGCATCATATACGTCTACCTCTGCTATGGAATGCACTGGCTGATGAACGTCATAACGGGCGAAAAGGATCAGCCGCAGGGCGTTCTGCTGCGTGCCGCAAGAGATCTGAACGGTCCCGCAAAGCTTACAAAGCACATCATGATAGACAAGGAAATGAACGGAAAGCCTATCTACGGCGATCCGACGTTATATATTGAGGACATCGGCGAAAAGCCCGCGATCATCCGTCTGCCGAGAGTCGGAATAAATTATGCAACACCTGAATACCGCGATATTCTCTGGCGATATGCCGACAAAAAATATGTAAAAAAATGACCGTCCGCCGCACAGTTTCGTGCAGTGAACGGTCATATTATTTTCCGGGCAAGTATTACATTCTGCTCTTCTTGACTTCACGCAGCTTCTTCCAGTAGCTGGAATCGCCGCTCTCGTTGAACTTGAATGCGATATCCTCTGCGTCATCGTAATTTTCGATCTCACAGAATACGTCAAAGAGCTGGGTGATGTACTTGTCATCGCCCTCGTCGCTCAGCTTGTTTGCTATCGCCTTTGCACGCTCATATTCTTCGTTGTCGCAAAGGTATGTAAACAGCTTGTACATATATTTGTTATCGCCGTTTTTGATGAAAAGGAATGCGATCTCCGAAGTTTCGTCGTACATTTCCTGCTCGATCAGAACGTCAAAGAGGTCGCTGAAGCTCTTTGCTCCGTCGCTCTCAAACAGAAGCAGAGCGATCTCCATAGCATCGCCGTACTCCTCGTTGTCCTTATACTCCTCAAACAGCTTTTCGAGGTGCTTTGACTTGATCCTTACGGGGATAACGGGGCTGTCAGCATTTTCGCCCTTATCAAATAAGCTGCAGATCTGCACAGCAATTCCGTTAATTGAATATTTCATATCTTCCATGAGTCTTTTCTCCTTTACTCATCGCCTGTCGGCATTACTATATGTATAATTATACAACAATACGAAATGAAATTCAACTATTTCGCAAACATTTTATTAAATAAATAAATTTTAATTTTTCATTTTGTGCATATTTCACAAATCATTATCATAATTATCGCACTTTAAGTTCCGACTTGCATATCACGTCAATGCAAAATGATCGGGATATGATTATTTATGCATAAAATATTTTTAAAAAGGTATTCCATTTTGGTGAAATGTGTGGTATAATGTAAATAATACTTATGTGAAAGGAAATCAACAACTATGAAGAAGCTTATGCTTGGAAACGAAGCTTTTGCAAGGGGTCTTTACGAAGCAGGCGTTACCGTATGTTCAAGCTACCCAGGTACACCCTCTACTGAGATCACCGAGGCTGCGGCTAAATATAACGAGATCTACTGCGAATGGGCACCTAACGAGAAGGTCGCTCTTGAAGTCGCTGCAGGCGCATCCATCGCAGGCGCACGCACATTCTGCGCAATGAAGCACGTCGGACTGAACGTTGCTGCCGACCCGCTCTATACATTTTCATATACAGGAGTAAACGGAGGCTGCGTTATCGGTGTTGCTGATGACCCCGGAATGCACTCCTCACAGAACGAGCAGGATTCACGCCACCATGCTATCGCAGCAAAGGTGCCGATGCTCGAACCCGCAAATTCTTCCGAAGCCAAGGAATTTGTCCGCATGGCTTACGATCTTTCCGAAGAATTTGATACACCGTTCATCGTCAGAATGACAACAAGAATATCTCACTCACAGTCGATAGTTGAGCTTTGCGGCCGTGATGAGCATCCTCTCAAGGAATATGCAAAGAATGCCGCAAAATACGTAACTCTCCCCGCACATGCAAGAAAGCTGCACGTTAAGGTAGAGGAAAGAACACAGAAGCTCATCGAATTTGCCGAAACATCTCCCCTCAACAGAGTCGAGATGAATGACACAAAGATCGGCATTATCACATCGGGTGCTCCTTATCAGTATTCAAAGGAAGTTTTCGGAAAGAATGCATCCTACCTGAAGCTCGGCATGGTAAATCCCCTGCCCGTACAGCTTATCAAGGATTTTGCCGCTGAATGCGACACTGTTTACGTTATCGAAGAGCTTGATGATATCATCGAAACTCACTGCAAAAAGATCGGCGTTGATGTAAAGGGCAAGGAGATATTCGGATTTCTCGGAGAATTCTCACAGGCTGTTATCGCCGAAAAGCTTCTCGGAGAGAAAAAGGAATTCACCGAATTCTCGGAAAATGTCCCCGTACGTCCTCCCGTTATGTGTGCAGGATGTCCTCACAGAGGCGTTTTCTATGTGCTCAGCAAGCTGAAATGCGTAGTTTCGGGCGATATCGGATGCTATACTCTCGGCGCATCTGCTCCGCTTAACGCTATGGATACCACTATCTGCATGGGTGCATCCGTAAGCGGACTTCACGGCATGAACAAGGCAAGGGGCGCTGAATTTGAAAAGAAGGCTGTCGCTGTTATCGGCGATTCCACTTTCATGCACAGCGGCATCACGGGTCTTGTAAACATCGCTTACAATGCTACAAATTCCACGGTTATCATTCTCGATAACTCCATCACCGGCATGACGGGACATCAGCAGAACCCGACAACAGGCTACAATATCAAGGGCGATCCCGCTGCAAAGATAAATCTCGAAGCACTCTGCAAGGCTTGCGGAATAAATCGTGTAAGAGTTGTCGATCCATATAAGATGAGCGAAGTTGAAGCGGCTGTCAAGGAAGAGCTTGCTGCTGAAGAGCCTTCGGTCATCATCTCCAGACGTCCCTGTGCTCTGCTCAAATATGTAAAGCACAATCCTCCCCTCAAAGTCGATACGGCTAAGTGCGTAGGCTGTAAAATGTGCCTGAAGATAGGCTGCCCAGCTATTTCCATACATAACGGAAAGTGCGTTATCGACCATACTCAGTGTGTTGGCTGCGGAATCTGCACAGAGGTCTGCAAGCCCAAGGCGATCGTTAAGTAAGACATAAACTGACAGACATAAAAGGGGTAAAAATATATGGAAATGAATGATTATCAGACAATTGCCGAAGCTGTGCCCGAGGAATCAACTGCCATTACGCTTT
>USNJ01000022.1 GCA_900556055.1 uncultured Ruminococcus sp. | reverse complement strand
TAATACTAAAAACCCATTGAATTATGGGAATCTCCCGCCGCAAAACCGCATATATCAAAGCTTTTGCGGCGATTTCTTCTCCATAATTCTAATGGCTTTTATTATAAGATGAAATTTGTGCAATAAATAAGGTGGAGAATTCACATTGCAAAAATTTCAGAAATGCAGTATAATTAAATTGAATTGTATGTAATTTAACACTGTTTAATGGAAAGGAATGGTTATCGCCAATGAACAAACAGCGCCGTCTGATAGGCATTTTGCTTTCGCAGCCGGATGATTACTATCAGTCACACGTTATGGTGCCGCTGCTGAAGTGCCTGTTCAAGCTGAATTATGATGCTGCGGTATTTTGCATGTCCGTTAAAAGCGATGTTGATGAAAAATTCGCAAGAGGCGATGCAAATATTTTCAATATAGTCAATTACGATCTGCTCGATGCGGTCATTATCCTGCCGGATACACTGAAGATGCCGGGCGTGGCGGACAAGCTCATAAATGAGATAAATGCAAAATTCAACGGTCCCAAGGTCAGCATTGATATGGACGCTGAGGGATTTGTTTCGGTATGCGCTGATGATGAAGCCGCTGTCTGCGCACTGACGGATCATCTGATAGATGTGCATAAGTTCACCGACATAGCCATGATAACAGGCTCAAGGGGACATCTCCATGCTATAAACCGCGCGAACGGATATCTTAGATCCATGGAAAAGCACGGATTTTCCGACAAAACTGTCGTTTACTATGGGGATTTCTGGTTTACAGACGGTGAGAAATTTATAAACGATCTTATCGATAACGGAAAGCTTAAATATCAGGCGGTTGTCTGCTGTTCAATACAGAGCGCAGTGGGAGTATGCGAGTCACTCAGAAAAAGAGGATTTTCAATTCCCGAGGATATTGCCGTTGTTTGCCATGACCTTAACAATTCGGCGGAGTATGACATCCCTATCTGCGGAACTGTGATAGATACTGAGGGAACTGCGTACCGTGCTGCCGATTATATAGCGGGTGCTCTGGGGGACAGGGAAGTATCGCTTGAAAAGCACCCCATACAGGTCCTTGTGAACAAAAGCTGCGGCTGTGAGCCTGTTATAAGCCATGATACAAATTACGTAAATAAGGATATGAATTTCCAGACGGATTTCCATTCGACACACAATTTTATGATGGAAGAGCTTATTTCCGATAATAATATAGACGATTTTAACACGCATGCCAACTGGTACAGCTATCAGCTCGGAGATGTAAAAATGTTCTCCATCTGCCTGTGTACGGACTGGATGAGCACGATCGAAGAGAAATCCGGATATCGTGTCGAGGGATATTCGGATAAGATCGAGATGCAGTTTCTGCGTCAGGAGGACGTTGTTGTTAAAAGGAATGTCATGTTTGACAAATCCGAGATGGTGCCGTGGCTGTTCAAGCCGAGGAGCTATCCGACTGCTGTTTATTTTTCGCCTATTCATTTTTATGACAGATGCTTTGGCTATGCGGCGGCATCATACGGCGCAGAGCCTGTTGTTTATTCATCATGCTTCCGTGCGTGGATGCGCAACCTAAGCAATGCGCTTGAAAGTCTGCGAATGAGAAACAATCTGAGAATTTACAGTGACATCATGCGCAGAAACGCAAATACCGATGCTCTGACAGGCATAGGAAACCGCCTGAGCTTTGATGCATTCAGCATAAATATCGCCCGCGGAACAAAGATAACCATGATAATCGGTGACCTTAACAGACTGAAGTATATAAACGATACTTTCGGACACATTGAGGGAGATTATGCGATAAAAACATCTGCCGAGGCGTTTTCGGAGGCGGCGGCAACTCTGGGAAAGAACATCGGAGCGAGCTGCTTCAGATACGGCGGCGATGAATTTGTACTCGTTTCGATAGGTGACAGTGTTACGGGTGAGGACTACATGAATTACATTTCCGATTGTCTGAGCCGTCAGAGCAGCACGGACGGCAAGCCGTATGATGTTTCGGTAACTATGGGCGCATCGAGCGGCGTTATAAGCGAAAATCTTTCGTTTGATGAACTGCTTTCCGTTGCAGATGCCCAGATGCTCAATGAAAAGAAACGCAGACATACGGGAAGAATGTGAATACAGGTCCCGACGGACAGGTGATGTTCGTCGGGACCTTTTTATATGCATAATAATAAAAACTCATAATTCTAATGGCTTTTATTATAAAAAAACGACCCCCGAAATGATCGGGAGCCGCCATTTATATCAGTTAAGATATTACTTGTTGAGTCTTGCTTCGAGCTTATCGAGCTGAGCTGTAAGAGCAGCAGGAATGTGACCGCCCTTATCGGAGATATCTTCCTTGTAGTATCTGCGCATCTCAGCGATCTCCTTGAGCCAGAGATCCTTGTCGATGTAGAGGAGCTTATCCATAACATCAGGAGTTACTTCGTCCTCGATGCCCTCAACATTGATATCGCCCTTCTTAGGAACGAAACCGATAGCTGTTTCTTCTGCATCGATTGTGCCTTCGCATCTCTTGATGATCCAGTCGAGAACTCTCATGTTGTCACCGAATCCGGGCCACATGAAGTTGCCGTTCTCGTCCTGCTTGAACCAGTTAACGTTGAAGATCTTAGGAGCCTTGTCGCCGAGCTTCTCGCCCATCTCAAGCCAGTGAGCCCAGTAATCGCCTACGTTGTAGCCGATGAAAGGCTTCATAGCCATAGGATCGTGACGGAGAACGCCTACTGCACCTGTTGCAGCTGCTGTTGTTTCGGAAGATACAGCAGAACCAACGTATGTGCCGTGTGTCCAGTCGAAGGACTGATATACGAGAGGAGTTGTGGAAGCACGTCTGCCGCCGAAGATGATAGCGGAAACAGGAACTCCGTTAGGATTGTTGAATTCAGAGGAGAGGCAGGGGCAGTTTGCGGAAGGAGCTGTAAATCTGGAGTTGGGGTGAGCGAGCTTCTGAGGCTTGCCGTCTGCACCGATAACAGATGTGAATTCCTTGCCGTTTACCTTTGCGCCCTTCCACTCAGTTGCATCCTCAGGAGGATTCTTGTCAAGACCTTCCCACCAAACGGTGTTATCAGCATTGTTAAGAGCAACGTTTGTGAAGATAGTATTGCTTCTTGTGCAAGCAAGAGCGTTAGGATTGGACTTAGCATTTGTTCCGGGAGCAACACCGAAGAATCCGTTCTCAGGGTTGATAGCGTAGAGACGTCCGTCATCGCCGGGCTTCATCCAAGCGATATCATCGCCGACTGTGAATACTTCGTAGCCAGCCTTCTTGTATCCCTCGGGAGGAATGAGCATAGCCAGGTTGGTCTTGCCGCAAGCAGAGGGGAATGCAGCTGTGATATAAACGATCTTGCCATCGGGCTTCTTAACGCCGAGGATAAGCATATGCTCAGCCATCCAGCCCTCGTTCTTGCCCTGGTAGGAAGCGATACGGAGAGCGAAGCACTTCTTGCCGAGGAGAACGTTTCCGCCGTAAGCAGAGTTGATTGACCAGATCGTGTTGTCCTGGGGGAACTGAACGATGTATCTATTCTCAGGATCAACATTAGCCTTGGAGTGGAGACCTCTTACGAAGTCGTTGGATGTATCGCCGAGGTTCTCAAATGCAGCCTGACCCATTCTTGTCATGATGTTCATGTTAAGAACAACATAGATGGAGTCTGTCAGCTCAACGCCTACCTTAGCGAGAGGAGAACCGATAGGACCCATGGAGTAGGGGATAACATACATTGTTCTGCCCTTCATAACGCCGTCATAGAGAGCGGAAAGCTTAGCATACATCTCAGCAGGATCGCACCAGTTGTTTGTAGGACCTGCTTCTTCCTTTGTAGGTGTGCAGATGAAAGTTCTGTCCTCAACACGAGCAACGTCGTTGGGGAGAGTTCTGTGATAAAGACAGCCGGGGAGCTTCTCGGGGTTCAGTCTGTACATCTTATCTCTGTTGCCCTCGGGAAGGGAGCAAACCTCATCCGTAAGAGCATCGATCTGCTCCTTGCTTCCGTCGATCCAGACAACCTTATCAGGCTTTGTGAGTGCTACCATTTCATCGACCCACTTATTAACATTGGGGTTCTTAGTAAGTGACATAGCGTAAACTCCTTTTCATTACATATTTAAAGATTTGAGATCATAATGTTAATGTACGGACTGAGCCGATAAACGGCTGCCGAAATACATCGGCTGCCTGTCCCGCATTTTTATGCAATGCGCTGAATTTTTATAAAATCCGCAAAATCCGGGAGGCAAGCTGAGTACAACATTAAAATACTCAATTCTTCGTCATTTACCATTATATAATATTAATCTTCTTATGTCAAGAGTGCATTTGTGAAGAAATTAACGATTTTATGCAATATGCAATATAAAAACTTGCATATTTTAGCAATAAATCACGCAAAACAAAAGTACGTCTTGCAAAACAGGCATTTTTATGCGATAAATCCTGCAAAAAAATCATTTGTTAATTTTTAATGAAGGAAATTTTTATAATGCAAAAAGCCGCAGATACATTTGTATCCGCGGCAGCGTTAAACAAAGATAAAAATCAGTCGTTTACATAAGGAAGCAGAGCGATGTGTCTTGCTCTCTTGATAGCAACTGTAAGCTCTCTCTGATGGAAAGCACATGTGCCTGTAACACGTCTGGGCAGAATCTTAGCTCTTTCGGTCATGCACTTCTTGAGTCTGTTAGTATCCTTATAGTCAATTCTGTCAATTCTGTCAGCACAGAACTGGCAGACCTTTTTACGGGTTCTCTTAGCGCCGTTTCTGGGAGCTCTTTTCTCCTCCATGGTCTTTTCCTCCTATTCAAAATAATGGTTGTCTGCGAGTGTCAGAATGGCAGCTCGCTGTCTCCGATAACCTCTTCAAAATCACCGAGATCGCCGAAGGACATAGAAGCGGGCTGAGCCGCCTGCTGTGCTGCGGGATTCTGCGGAGCTGCAGCAGACTGCTGCGGAGCTCTGAAGGGTTCCGGCGGAGGGGGAGCATAGTCCTGATAGCCGTTATTGCCCTGAGCCGGCTTATCGCCTGCAAAGTTGACATTATCAGCGTAGATCTCTGTAACATAATGACGTACTTCCGGATAGCGTGTATCCTGATAAGTTCTTGTTCTGAGGCTGCCCTCAACTATTATCATTTTGCCCTTGGAGAAATATCTGCTGACAAATTCGGCTGTCTGACGCCAAGCAACAACATTCAGAAAATCTGCCTGTTTTTCCTGTCCCTGAGGTGTGAAGCTGCGGTCACAGGCAACTGTGAACGAGCATACATTGACCCCTGACTGGGTCTGCTTTAACTCAGGATCCGCCGTAAGTCTGCCCTGGATAAAAACCTTATTAAGCATATCAACCTGACTCCCTTCCGATAAATTCGTTAAAAATTACAGCTTTACTGTGATCAGGGAACGAAGCACGCCGTCTGTGATCTTCAGTACACGATCCAGCTCAGCGGGGAAATCAGGCTTGCAGCTGTAGGTGTAAAGAACGTAGTAGCCTTCAGTTTCGTCCTCGATAGGGTATGCAAGCTTTCTCTTGCCCCACTCGTCAACGGACTCAACAGTACCTGCTGCAGCGATCATGTTCTTGAACTTCTCTGCGAGAGCCTTAACAGCGTCCTCACCGTCAGTCATGCTGAAAACAACCATAGTCTCGTAGGATTCATTTACCTTTGCCATTAAAAATGCACCTCCTCTTGGATTACGCCCATACTCTTATGGTATGAACGAGGATAACATTAGAATTATATCATCTTAAATTGTCTTTGTCAAGCCTTTTTTTGACCTTTGGAAAATTTTTTTATTTTTCAAGCAGTCTGAGCGCATTCTTATATAGTATACGTTCATTTTCCTCATCGGTCAGACCGAGGCTGAGAAAACGCTCGACTTCCTCTGCCGGACTCCACAGCGGAAAATCCGTGCCGAAAAGGACACGATCCGAGCCGTAAGAGCGGATTATCCGTACGGCTCTTTCCTTTTCGAGGAACATAAGCGAACTGGAGAGGTCAAAATAGCAGTCCTCGTTTTTCAGCAGTTCATAGCCTGTTTCGTACATGCTCCATCCGCCGAGATGCGCAGCAATAACGGTAAGCTTCGGAAACATTTCGATTATTCGTTTTATCCTTTTGGGATGTGAATAGTCAAACCTTGTATCTCCGCAGTGAAAAAGCACAGGCAAGCGTCCCTGTATAGCATCGAAAACGGGGAGAAGCCTGTCGTCATCGGCGTTGAAAAGCTGTGTATCGGGATGAAACTTTATTCCTTTAACATCGGCGGATATTCGCTCGATTTCAAGCATCGGGTTATTCATTGCGGCATGCAGCGTTCCGAATGCATAGAACTCGCTGTGCGCCTTTTCTTCGGATATTGCAAAATTATTTATGCTCTGGACATGTTCGGGCTTTATCGCTACGGGGAGGATCACGAATTTGTCAACGCCGCCTTTTTTGCCTGCTTCTATAAGATTTTCGGCAGTTGCGGATTTATTTTTATGCAGCTCATCGCCCAGATGATAAAAATCGCAGACGCTTTTTGTAGCCTTGTCAGCGATATCCTTGGGATAAATATGGGTATGAAAATCTATTATCACAAAAAACTCCCCCTCAAACTGACCAATGTTCATTTTTACATACCTAATTATTATACACCTTTTTATTATAAATGTCAATAGGTATATCATATTATATTGATAGGTTATATATGCTTTGGGGAGATTGACGGAAAAGTGCATCTTTTAAGGTGAATAATCGTTAAATCGACGAACATTTTATCCTTGAAAACCTACTAAACCTATGGTATAATGATATTTAATAAAATACATCAGAAAGGAAAATGCTCATTGAAAATATCGACAAAGGGCAGATACGCCCTCCGAATGCTGATTGACCTTGCTTTGCATCAGAGCGATGGATTTGTCGCCCTCAAGGATATTGCCGAGCGTCAGGACATCTCAAAGAAATATCTTGAACAGATCGTACCTCTGCTTAATAAATCAAATCTTCTGAAAACCAACCGAGGCTATCAGGGCGGATATATGCTTTCAAAGCCGCCTGAGCAGTATACGGTGGGCGAGATACTCAGGATAACCGAGGGAAATCTCTGCCCTGTTGCCTGCCTGCAATATGAAGTGAATGACTGCCCAAGAGCAAGCGAATGCCTTACTCTCGGCGTATGGCAGGGTCTTTACAAGGCGATAACGGACTATCTTGACAGCGTGACATTGCAGGATATAATTGATACCGCTCCCGGAAAGGGCGACGATTTCTGCATCTGACAAAATATCACTATACTGATTTTTCTGCCGGGGAGGCTTGCGGATTATGGATACCGTTCTTTGCTTCGGGGATTCAAACACATACGGTCTTGATCCCCGCAATAAAACACGTTTTGATTATTCCGTTCGCTGGACGGGGCTGCTTGATTCGTGGCTTCGTCCGCAGGGGAAAAGAGTGGCTGAAGAGGGACTTTGCGGACGCACTGCCGATTTCAGCGATATGCACCGTCCGGGACGCAGGGGCACTGAGATGCTGCCTGTTCTGCTTGAAACGCACAGTCCGGAATGTGCTGTTATAATGCTCGGAACGAACGACTGCAAAACGGTCTATAATGCTTCTCCCGAAAAGATAGGAAACGGCATTTCGGCACTGATAGGTCAGGCAAAGCGGTTCAGAGAAGATATGAAAATATTGATCGTATCTCCCATAAGGCTGGCTGACGGTGTCGGCGAAAAGGGCTTTGACGAGGAATTTGATGAAAGATCGGTCATGACTTCGCTTGATCTCAAAAGAGTTTACAGGGATATCGCAAAGAAAGAAAACTGCCTGTTTCTCGCTGCTTCCGACTATGCATCACCATCGGCGGCGGACAGGGAACATCTTGATGAAAACGGACATAAAAGGCTTGCGGAGGCAATTTACGGTGCTCTGTCCCGGGCATGATCATGAAAACAGAGAGGATTTATAGAAAATGATTAAGGATATTCAGGAACAGATCTTAAAGCTTAAAAAAGAAAAGAATGCCTGTATACTGGTGCATTGCTATCAGTCGCATGACATTCTTGAGATCGCAGATTATGTGGGAGATTCGTTCGGTCTGGCACAGAAGGCTGCAAAGACTGACTGCGAAAATGTTATAATGTGCGGCGTTCGCTTCATGGCGGAGACTGTAAAGATACTTTCTCCGCAGAAGAAGGTTTTTCTGCCCAAAGCGGACGCAGGATGTCCGATGGCTGAGCAGCTCGATGTTGATATGCTGCGTCAGCTGAAGGAAATGTACAGTGATTATGCCGTTGTTGCATACATAAACACAACTGCCGAGCTGAAAACGCTTTGCGATGTCTGCGTTACATCGTCATCGGCGGTGAAGATAATCCGCAATATGAAGCAGGATAAGATACTGTTTATCCCGGACTGCAATCTCGGAGATTATGTATCGAAAATGCTCCCCGAAAAGACCTTCAAGCTTATCAGCGGCGGCTGTCCCACTCATGCACGCATCACAAAGGCTGATGTTGAAAAGGCAAGAGCCGAGCATCCCGATGCGCTGCTGCTCGTTCATCCCGAGTGTGTGCCCGAGGTCACAGCTTTGGCGGATTTTGCGGGAAGCACAACGGAGATCATGGATTATGCAAAGAAAAGCGACAATATGGAGTTCATCATCGGAACGGAAAACAGCATAGTTCAGCACCTCGGCATTGACTGCCCGGACAAGCTTTTCTATCCTCTTTCCAAGGCTTGTATCTGTCAGAACATGAAGCTTACGACTATTGCCGATGTTCTGCATTGTCTTCAGGGTACTGACGGTGAGGAGATAGTTCTTTCGCCCGATCTTATCGAAAAATCAAAGGTATGCATTGACGAGATGCTTCGTTTGGGTCAGTAAGAAAAAACACACAGTCCGCAGATTTGTAAATAAATTTGCGGACTTTTTGATTTTCTATTGATTATTGACGATTTTTGTTATATAATATATATAATACTTTGGCGGAAATACCTATAAGACAACATCGGAGGGATATGTTATGCTTGAAAACGCTTTGAAAAATAAGAATGACCATATTGATTATAAGGATATGACACGTCAGCTCCAGGACACTCTTTCGGGACTTCAGCTGAAGCTCCGCGACAAAAAGCTCCCTGTTATCGTTATTTTTGAGGGTTGGGGTGCTTCGGGAAAGGGCAGCCTTATCGCTGAAATGATAAAGTATCTCGATCCGAGATTCTTTAAGGTACATTCTACCCTCCCGGCGACAGATGCCGAAAAGCGTTATCCGCTGCTGAAACGCTACTGGACAAATATCCCCGAATACGGCAAGATGTCAGTGCTTGACAGAAGCTGGTATCAGGAGCTTGCCATTGCAAAGATGGAGGACGGCATTTCTGCGGAGGAATATTCCCGCAGGATAAATTCAG
The DNA here is from genome assembly GCA_900556055.1 of uncultured Ruminococcus sp. GTDB lineage: Bacteria > Bacillota > Clostridia > Oscillospirales > Ruminococcaceae > UMGS1889. Next base: position 7,013 of record USNJ01000022.1, on the reverse strand, counting down.
TCAACTGCTTCGAGCGTCAGTTGACCGATGACGGATACCTTATAATAAAGCTTTTTCTGCACATAAGCAAGGGCGAGCAGAAGCGCCGTTTCATCAAGCTGAAGGATGATGATGAAACAAAGTGGAGAGTCACAGAGCTTGATAAGAAGCGTCATAAGCATTATGATGAATATTACGAGGCATTCGATGATATGCTGGTCAAGACAAATTCTCCGCATGCGCCGTGGAAAATAATCGAAACGACCGATAAGGCTTATACCAAATTCCAGATGTTCAACATTCTCGTCAGCCAGATCACAAATGCGCTGAATGTTGAGAGGACCGCTGCGCCTGTTGTGGACGATTTTCCGCTTGTGCCGATGCCTAAGCTCTCAGAGGTAGTGCTGGAGGGAAAGACCGTTCCCCGTGCCAAATATGATGATATGCTGAAGAAAAAGCAGAAGGAGCTTGCAAGACTTCACAGCCGTCTTTATCAGGCTAAGATCCCGCTGATAATAGCTTTTGAAGGCTGGGACGCAGCAGGAAAGGGCGGAAATATCAAGCGTATCGCATCTGCGCTCGATCCGAGAGGATATGAGGCTGTTCCGATATCCGCACCCGATAAGGCGGAGCTTAACCATCACTATCTGTGGCGTTTCTGGAACGATCTCCCGAAAACAGGCCATATCGTGATATTTGACCGTACATGGTACGGCAGAGTCATGGTAGAAAAGATCGAAGGCTTCACAAGCCCCGAACGCTGCGCACAGGCATATACCGAGATAAATGAGTTTGAAAGAGAGCTGACGGACAGCGGTGCTGTCGTACTGAAATTCTGGCTGCAGATCGACAAGGATGAACAGCTGAAGAGGTTTAACGAACGTCAGAATACTCCCGAAAAGCAGTGGAAGATCACGGACGAGGACTGGAGAAACCGTGAAAAATGGGATCAGTACGAGGTATGCGTCAATGAGATGCTTCACCGCACATCTACCGTAAATGCTCCTTGGTACGTCATTGAGGCTGATGACAAGCTCTATGCACGTCTTAAAACAATGGATATAATAATTGATACCGTAAACAAGCGTTTAAAAGATGATAAGAAGAAAAAATAAGGAGCGGTCGGATATCAGGCAGCATTTTCTTCAAGGATAAAATTCACTCTTAAATAAAATCAGCCCGCAGCCCTCGGTGATCCGAAGGGTGCGGGCATTTTCTTTATGTTGTATTGCAGGACATTTTGCAGGATACGGAATTGTAAAATCCCGCAAGTCTGTCCCATGTGAAAATATCGGTCCTTCCGTCAGCGGGGAGTCCGCAGACAGTCTGAAAGCATCGTACAGCCTCAGCTGTTTCGGGGCAGTATTTCCCGCTGACAGCAGGCGGAGTCAGATTCGGATAAAGCGACGAAACCGTGACAAGCATTGCCTGAAGTATCGCAATATTCGGCGATTCCGCTCCTCGGTCCCATACGGTGAGCGCAGTTCCGAACGGATTTATCATAGTCGGATCTGAATGGAACACGGCGGCTTTTTCGCTTTCCTTTTTTATCGTCTGCCATGTTCGGAGATCTGTTTCTCCCGTTTCGGGCAGATCGTGCATGCGCTGGAATTTCCGCACGGCTTCGGCAGTTTCCTCGCTGTATGTTCCGTCGGGGATCAGCCTCGGCATATCCGCATCGGCAAAGGAAATTGTCCTCAGCATCGACTGGAGCGAAAGTATGTGACGGCGCTTTTCTTTTTCGGTATATGACATTTTTTCACCTCACTGTTTAAGTGTGTAGCCGGGAAATTGTCCGTCCGCTGCGGCTGAGCCTGCCAGCAGATCGGAATATATCTCGGCTATGCCGTTCCAGGTGTTTATTCCTGCGGCACCCGTCTGCGGTATGCCGAGTATCTTCTGCGCTTCACGGACGGCGCGCGCTGTCAGCGGTCCGAAACGCCCTGTTACAGCAACCTTCGGTATTTCGGGAAACTCGCTTCGGATATTGTTCAGATATATCTGGAGCTGCTCGACATCATTTCCCGACATACCCTCTCTGAGCAGCTGTCCCGAAAACGGCAGGGCATTGACTGCACTGCAGAACGGGGGAATGACCGCTGCTATCCCTCGGTAGCTTCTTATCAGATAGTCTCTTGCATCGCCGTCAATGATGCCTGTCTGCGGGAGTCCGTATATCCTGCGGAATGCGTTGACGGCGTTTTCCGTGTCTGCATCAAAATCCCCTGTGACCTCAAGGGGCATAAATATCCCGTGAAAAAGAAGCACGGCGGAAAGCATATGCTGTGCGGCGGAAACACAGCTGCCTGTGTCGCCATATCTGAGCGGCCGGCTGCATACGCCGAACGTTTCGCTCGTTATCTCGGAGGATAATTCTGTTCTGCACAGCCTTTTTATCGAATGATATACTGCTGCGATCTTCTCGAAAAGCTTGTCGGGACCGCTGACGGAAAATATCCGCGAAAACTCGTCAAGAGCGTCCTTTCGTGAGCGTCCGCCGTCCTGTTCCTCGGGTATGATCTTCGGGATATCGGTGTAGACTGCGGATATTCTGTTCATCGCAAGCCGCAGTGCTGCGGGATTTTCTTTTATATCCATGTCACTCCTCCTTCCCGGCTAATTCCTTGAACCTTCGGGCAGCGGGATAAGGTCGATCGGCTGGACGGATTTAATATCAGGGAACACGGGGACGGTTATGCTGTCCGCTGAATAAAATCCTGATGCTTCCGCATGGATCGTGTACGGCTTATAAGGCATTCCCTCGGGCGCATCTGCGGAAAGCTCGGCGATCTCGGTGCGCCCGCTGCTGTCGCTGAATAAGATCTTGCGTATGTACTGCCTGCCTCCGACATTTTCAGTTACCGTTATGACTGCGGATTTCACGGGAAAGCTGCCGCCTGTCGTGACTTCTGCCTGAACAAAGCCTGTCGCCTTCGGTGTGATGTCATCAGCCTTCGGAGATCGTTTCGGAGTTTCGCTTACAGATGCCGTCTGACCGGCATTTTCACGGGTATTTTCCTGCGTTAGGCTTGCGTTCCCATTACCGAAAAAGCTTGCGGGATCGGGCATCGGAAACCTGCTCCCGCTTACTGCGCCTGCTGCCGCAAACGGGTTCGGCGGGCTGAAATCTTCGGGGTTCGGTATCTCCGCAGGCGGTTTGTCGGCGGAAGTCGGTCCTGCGGTGTACTGCTCATTTTTGCTTCGGTTATAAAGACGCATAAGCTCATCTTTATACTGACTGCTTATTTTATCGGAAGAAAGGCTTCTTGGATCAGCCATGAAATTACACTCCTTGCTATCGTTTTTTGTTGTAATTATATTTATCTTCAAATGAAAATATGCCCATGAAGATATTTATACTTAAACAGCACATAATACAATAATCAGGTACGAAAACGATTAATGCTTGTGCAAAATATACAATTAATATGATAAAGATTATTTATGCCTACAAAGTTTCAAAAAATAGTGGAAAACCGTTTCCATACGTGATATAATATGACTATGGAAACGATTTGCTCAATACATTACTGAAAGGGCGGCTGAAAAAAATGCAGATAAAGGATATAGCGAAGCTTGCCGGTGTTGCGCCGTCTACGGTTTCCAGGGTGATAAACAATTCGGGATACGTAAGCGCAGAGATCCGTGAAAAGGTCGGGAAAATAATCGAAGAAACAGGCTACGTTCCGAACAGTATTGCGAAATCGCTGAAGGCAAAGAAAACCAATATGATAGGCTTTATAATACCGCAGGTGTCTTCCGAGTCGATGGCAAGGACGCTTGACGGCGTGTCGGCTGAGTGCAACAACCACGGCTATGATATACTGCTTGCAAACTCAGCTCTGAATATCGAAAAGGAGCTGCAGTACCTCAGAGATCTGAACAGGCGGCAGATAGACGGCATAATCCTTATGTCGATAAAGCTTACAAAGGAACATTATGAGCAGATAATGCGCATGGATATCCCCGTCGTTGTGATAGGTCAGAAGTTTGACGGACTCTGCTGTGTCACTCATAATGATGTTGATATTGCATACCGGATGACAAAAAAGATCATCGAAAAGGGTCGCAGGAATATTGCAATGATAAACGTTATGGTAGATGATGATGCTGTTAAGCGGGACAGATTTTTCGGATACAGACGTGCAGTCGAGGAGGCAGGCTTTGCATATGATCCCGAAATGACGGTCTACGGAGAATTTACCGTAAAGTCGGGATATGAATGTATGAAAAAGCTGTGGGAAAGCGGCAAGCGTCCCGACGGAGTTTTCGCAATATCGGATAAGCTTGCGGTCGGTGCGATGAAATATCTGAGAGAACAGGGAGTTTCCGTTCCCGATGATGTTTCGGTGACGGGAATAGGAAACAATTCTATCTCGTACATCATCTCGCCGTCGCTCACAACTGCGGAAATGTTCCCCCAGCACAGCGGAAGCCAGGCGGCTATCATGCTTTTCAGGTCGATAGAAAGCGGCGCAAAGCCCGAGGGTACGCATTATGTTGATTTCAAGATACTCGAAAGGGAAAGTATCTGACAGATAAAATAAAGGAGGAAAATTAAATGAAAAGCTTTGAGTATACTATAACAAATCCCGTCGGAATACACGCAAGACCTGCGGGAATGCTTGCTTCCGAAGCGGGAAAATATTCCTCGGTCATAACGATCAGAAAGGGAGAGAAGTCCTGCGAGGCGACAAGACTTTTCAGCCTTCTCGGATTATGCGCAAAGTGCGGTGATACGGTAACGGTATCCGCTGAGGGCGCAGATGAGGACAAGGCTGTAACAGAGCTTGAAGCATATTTCAAGGCAAATCTCTGATATTTTTTATGCAAAGATTTGCAATTGACATATGAAAAAAATAGTAGTATAATATTCGGAGAGGGAAAAATCCCAAAATGAATTCTAAGGAGATCGTTTGTTATGTCACAGAAATTTATAATCGAAACATCTGCAAGACACGTTCATGTTACAAAGGAAACCTTTGAGATCCTTTTCGGCAAGGGCAAGGAGCTTACAAAGAAGAAGGATCTTTCTCAGCCCGGTCAGTTCGCATGCGAAGAAAGAGTTGACGTTGTAGGCGAGAAGAACACGCTTAAGAATGTTTCTATCTTAGGCCCCTTCAGAAGCGCAAATCAGGTTGAGCTTTCCGCTACAGATGCACGTTCTGTAGGCATCAAGGCTCCTATCAGAGAGAGCGGCGATGTTGCAGGCTCAGGCTCATGTAAGCTGGTTGGCCCCTGCGGCGAGGTCGAGATGTCTGAGGGTGTTATCGTTGCTAAGAGACATATCCACCTTACTCCCGCTGATGCTGAAGAGCTTGGCGTTAAGGACAAGGACGTTGTTTATGTAAAGGTAGATACAAACGGAAGAAGCGCTATTCTGGGCGATGTAGTATGCCGTGTTTCGGACAAGTTCGCAAGAGCTATGCACATCGACACAGATGAGTCCAACGCTATTGCAGCATTCAACGGACTTGAGGGCGAGATCTACAGGATCTGATCCTACTCTGTTACATAAAAAAGCAAAACCGCCGTATCATTGCGATACGGCGGTTTTTGGCATCAGTGCTTGCTTTTTCTGTTTTCAAGTGCTTTTGTCAGATCATCTGCGTCCTTTTTGCTTGTTAAATATGTTACCAGCATTGTGAATGCATAAACCAATGCAACGGATATTGCCATCATGATGATACCTGCAAAATTGAGCGAGAGCCAGCCGAACGAATTGCCGAGAAATATCATTATGATGCAAAGAACAATGTAATGTATAGCTGTCATCAGGATAAACTGCTTTGTCGATTTCGGCTCAAAGCTGTATGCGGCCGCAGTCGCAAGGGCGGTCAGAAATCCTGAAAGAAGTATCTGCCAGAGCGTTGATCCGGGCATATCCTCAAAGCCGTAAAGCAGGAAATTAACGGCGCACACTATCAGGATCCCCGTTGTGATCTGAACGAAATATCTGCATAACTCAGTAAAAAATTTCATTTTCAGCCCTCCCACACATCGAGTTTCTTTTTCAGATCAGGTACGTACTGCCGTGAGATTATCGTAGTTTCGCCGTTTCCGAGTATAGCCTGCAAACGGCTGTTGAAATACGGTGCGATCCTGACTATCTTTGAAACATTCACGATAGTTGATTTTGATATCCTCAGAAAATCGGAATTTGCGTAGATCTCCTCCAGCTCGTATAGCTTCTGTTTTATCTCATAGACCGTCTTTTCGCAGTATGCAAACACTTTGCTGTCAACCGATTCAAAGTAGAATATATCCTTCGGCGAGATCTTTACAATGCCGTCCTCCGAATATCCTGTGAGCTTTCCCCGCTTGGATTTTATTGAATATATCATGTCAAGTATCTCGCTGTCAAGGTCGCGGCATCGGACGATTATTTCGTCTTCTGCGCCTTCTTCGGGAGTTTCGATGATGATCTTCATGGCCGCCTCCGTTTATCTGTCTGTCCGTTTGGAAAGACTTGTGACAACGGCACCTATAAGCAGGAAAACAATTCCCGACGCAAGAACGATGCTCACGCAGTTACCCGCGGATATCTGCGAATCGAAAAGGTCGAGCGTGATGCCCATTTCGCTGCTGTATTCGCTGATAAGTGCGTCAGATGTGCCGTCAAAGGTTTTTTGCAGGATATCTTCTGTCATGATCTGCCTGAACATTGCTGCGGAATATATCATAGGCGTGCATTTCAGAACGCTGCCTACCGCATCGGAAAGCGTGCCTATCGGGAGATATATTCCGCCTGCAAATCCCACAAGCGTGCCGATAACAGTTCCTATGCTGCTCCATGCGCCTTCTGTTTTTGCAGCTGCGGACAGGAGATACATAAGCGCAGAGCAGGTGAATGAGTTTGCTGCGATCATGCCGATAAGTTTCAGGTGCGTGACTGCCGAGAAAGCCTCAGCACCCTGTATAACGCAGTATATCTCGGATAATACAAGTGTTATGATGCAGATGATTACCGAGCAGATGCAGGTCGATGCGACATATCCCGAGGTGATGGTAAATCTGCTGACGGGAGCTGTGCA
>USNJ01000021.1 GCA_900556055.1 uncultured Ruminococcus sp. | reverse complement strand
ATGAGGTGGTAAAAATGAAGAAAAAGCTGCTCCTGCGTGGACTTCTCGGCTTTCCTCTCGGCATCGCCATCGGATATATCATCACCGGACTTATCTTTGCGATACCCGCCTTTCTCGTGATACTTTTCCTGCTGATGAGCGCAGATGAACGCATGGAAAAAACCATGGACAGCATTTTCTCATCGCTTATCGTCCCCGATGAATTTATATCACGGCTCATCACCTTCGGATTTTCGCTTTTCATCGCCTGCGGACTTTTCAGCATGATATTTTCCGCAATAATCTGCAATAAAACAGCCGATGAGCATGAACTGGAAAAGCAGACATCAGCCGATGCATATGCAAAGATACACGGACTTATCCTTTACACAGCAGTCGTGCCGATATGCCTTATCTACATCATCTTCTTTGCACTTCAGGCTGACTATTTCATGAACGCATTCATAGGCTATCTCCCCGACGGAATATCCTATTCGGAATATGCAAGGCGAGGATTTTTTGAGCTTTGCATGACCGCCGTAATAAACGCAGGCATCATCATTATCATAAACGGCTTATGCTTAAAGACCGAGGACGGAAAAAAACCGAAAGCCCTGAAGTTCTTCACGGTTTTTCTCTCCGTATCGACTGTTCTTCTTGTTGCTACCGCCCTCAGCAAGATGGTGCTTTACATCAGCAAATTCGGCTGGACGCAGAAGCGCATTTATGCATCAATACTTATGATAGCCCTGGCGCTCGTGTTTATCGGCGTTATCATCAAGCAGTTCATGCCGGATTTTGACCTCTCGCTGACTGCATTTGTTATAACAGCAGTCATGATGTCCGTTTTCAGCTTTGCAAATGTTGACAGCTTCATAGTCAGAGAAAATTACAGGCTTTATAACAACGGAGCCATCACCGATTTTGACAGATTTGACCTGAACGATCTCTCCTGCGATGCTGTTCCCGCCCTGAGCAGAATATATGCAGATGATAATAACCTTGAAGCCGGAAAAGCAATTTTTGACATTCTTTGCAGCCGCAATCTTTATTCGCTGAACGATTCGCTTATGACTGTTATCGCCGAAAACCGCGCATTTCCCAAGGATTAAAAGAAACTCAGCTGAGTATCTCCATAACCCGACTTATATGCCGAAACAATGTCGCCCATATCATAAAGAATGCCGTATTTACCGCATTCCTCGGTGAACACCTTCCACAGTTTCTTTACATTCGGAGATACACATTCATATCTGCCGCCGCAGAACTCTTCATATCTGCGGCGGTAATTTTTTTCGGGGAATATTTCGTCCAGCTTATCCAGAAAATACTCCCGCTGATTTGCACGCAGCGTCACGCCGAATGCGGGATAGACAAACCTTGCGCCTATCTCATGCGCCGTCCGCACTATGCCGATGATATTCTCCTCCGTGTCCTCAATGAAAGGAAGCACGGGCATTAGCATTATACCCGTGAATATGCCGCTTTCGGCTATTTTCGCCAGCGCATCAAATCTCTCGGACGATACGGAAACATTCGGTTCTATCAGCCTGCAAAGCTCATCATCGCAGGCAGTGACGGTCATTTTCACAAGCATCGGCGAATGTTCGGCTATCTCACGGAAAATGTCGGTATCCCGTGCAATAAGCGCACTTTTAGACAGCACGTCCGCACCGAAGCCGTAAGCGTTTATCAGCTCAAGAGCGTGCCTTGTCAGAAGCTCCGTTTTCTCAAACGGATTGTACGGATCAGACATCGAACCCGTCCCGACAACGCCCGACCTGACCTTTCTGCGCAGTTCATCACGAATGATCCCAAGCGCATTTGCCTTTGCACGCACCGTGTCAAAGCGGTCTATGCCGTAGCATTCGCTTCGGCTGTCGCAGTATATGCAGCCGTGACAGCAGCCTCGGTAAATATTCATGTTGTAGTCATTGCCGAACCAGCCGCCCTTTGTCTTTGTTATGATTGTCTTTGCAGGAACAGTTTCAATCATCATATCACCCTTTCCCGCAATATTGTATCATATCAAATGTGACAGCTGTATGTCACTGATCTTCCTCAACTACATCTATCTTTCTGTCATCGCCCTCGGCAAGCTTCGGCGCATCAACTACCTCAATGTTATCAAGCTGAGCCTTCAGGTTGCGGACAAAACCCGCTCTGTATTCATTTCTGAGTGCGGTCTGCTCCTCCTTTTCAGCGGGAGTGAGCCCCTCGGGAGTGCGGGATTTGCGTGCAAGCTCGTTTATACGGTCTATCTTTTCCTGTGTCATGATCAACAGCTCCTTTTTTATTATATGTATATATTATACGTTACGGACTTCTTATAATTGTGAATAAAGTGCATTGATATTCATAATTTTATGTGATATAATTATACAGTTAGGTTATATCAAAAAAACAGGGGGAAATATGATATGGGAAGAATGAAAACAAGACTGGTAATATCTCTGGGAATTTTCGGAGTGCTGTTCACGGGCTTCGGAATAACACAGACAGCCTTTGAGATGAAACCCGCCAAGGATTACAGCAGCGTATCGTCATACGAGATAAAAAAGGGCGACAAGCTGAGCGGTACCATCGACCTCGGCGTATACAACTATGCTTATGAATATGATGAGGACGACAGCAGCAAAACAGTGGAGTATTATCTCATTCCTCTGCCATCATCCGTTGAAAAAACAGACGATTACACCAAGTGGGACTACATATCCTACAAAACGGGAAACAGCTCTCAGCAGAGAATAATGGATAAGATCATAGACTATACATGGGGCGATGCCGACACACCCGCATCTATTGAATTTACGGGAAAGGTAGCTCCGCTTGACTCGGATTTCGAGGATTTCCTCTATGACGGACTTGTTGAAGCCGAATATTTCGGCACGACCGACAGAAGCGAGATCTCAAAGCACATATCCCCTTACTGCATCGAATATAATGCAGAGGGATTCGGCGGAGTAATGCTTATTATCGGACTTATCCCTCTTGCACTGTTCATCTTTATCCTCGTTATGCTCTTCAAAAAGAACGGCGGACATCTCCCTCTCCGTGCGGCAGGCGGTCTCCGTCAGAGCGGAGAATCGGGCGATATGCCGATAACGGGCGCATCACCGTCCTACACGCAGCCGAATAACACAGCGCCTTCATACGCACAGCCATCGGGAACAACTCCTTCCTATATGCGTCCGACAAACTCTCAGCCGCAGCAGTCGGCAGCACAGTCTATGAATATGTACAGCACTCCGACTTCATCATCCGCAGACAATTCATCAGCATCCAAGGTCGGTGTGGGATTTGAGGACACAGGCGCAGGCAAGGGCATAATGGACGAGCTTGATCTTTCAAGCATCTCGACCGATGCTCTCGACGATCCGGATAAAAAGTTCTGATAACACACGGAAAAGCGGAAAATTTTCCATCTGACAAAAGCAGAATACGGCAGCCGATATCACAGGCTGCCGTATTTTTTATTGCATATTTTCATTGTTATCGTCAGTGCTTTCGTTGTCATCATGGCTTTCGTGCGTTTGGATATCCTCCGTTTCATCATCTCCATCTTCATCGGGCGATTCAAACAGCACATCTTCAACGGCTTCGGCAGACTCAGCCGGTCTGCGGTCAGCTACAAACCCATTGACAGCCGTGCATATCACCGAGGTTATCGGGACAGCGACCAGCATTCCTAAAATTCCGCCGATACCGCCGCCGACTGTTATTGCGATAAGCGTGAAAAGCGGTGAAAGTCCGACGCTGCTTCCGACTACCTTCGGGTAGATCAGGTTGCCTTCGATCTGCTGTATCACAATGATGAAGATAACGAACCATACCGCCTGGATAGGCTTTACAAGCAGCAGTATGATAACGCCCGGAACAGTTCCGACAAATGCACCGACTATCGGTATCAGCGACGTTACAGCAACAAGCACGCTGATAAGCAGCGCATATTCCAGACCGAGTATCGACATTCCGATAAAGCAGAGCGTTCCAAGGATAGCCGCTTCCGTGAGCTGTCCCGTGATAAAGTTCGAGAATGCGGAAACGACTGTTTCCTTGACTTTCCGGAGCTTTTCGTATGCCTTTTCGGGCAGCGCAGCCTTGAATATCTCGCCTGCGCCTTTGAGGAGCGCCTCTTTATCCGCAAGAATGTAGATGGAAATTATGAACCCGATAATGACATTTACAGCACCTGTCACGATGTTGTAAGTCACGCCGAATATGCCGCCCAGCAGCTCAGGGATATGATTTGCCGCTTCTGCCGCCTTTTGGCGTATGTTGTCGAGCAGCTCCCTGTCATTCAGGAGATTGTTCAGCCATTCAACATCAAGCTTTTCGCTCAGGCTGTTATAGAATTTCATAAAATTCTCATAGTATGCGTTGAAATTTTTCGAGAACAGACGCACGCTGTCGGCAAACTGCGGCACGATAAACCCGATTATCGCAGTGACTATCAGCAGAAACAGCACATAGACCGCCGCTACCGACAGATTTTTTACCGCCCTGTCACTCAGACGATGCGATCTCTTTCTTATCTTTCCCCGAAGCCACATCATCGGCTTGTTCAATACGAACGCTGTTGCAATGCCGATAAAAACTGGCGAAAAAACGCTGAATAACGTTGATATGAAGCTGCCGATGCTGTCTATTTTTATGAGTATCATCGCTTCGATAAGCAGTATCGCCGAACAAATTGCCGCAAGCTTTATTATCCGTTTGTCAGACATGATATACCTCCGTACATAAATTATACACAATACAGCGTATGATAAGTTCAAAATGTAATTGATATATATTGTATAATATTCAAAAGTAAAATTCAATAGTATTACACCGATTTTATTGTAACTTTGTACATATTTCACAAAATCACTTGCAATTATATCCCGGGTATGGTATAATATTAATGTTGTTTTGGCAACATATTTCTTTTTAAAGGGGCTGCAATATACTTTGAATAACTGGATCACAAAATCAAACTTCTATCACATCTACCCACTCGGATTCTGCGGTGCGGAGACCTATCGCTCCGAATCCTCCGAGACTCCTGTCAACCGTATAAAAAAGATCGCTGAATGGATCCCTCATCTCAAGGAGATGCACATCAATGCCGTTTATCTCGGACCTCTTTTTGAGTCCACCAAGCACGGCTATGACACGATAGATTACAAGGTCTGCGACCGCCGCCTCGGCACAAATGCCGACCTAAAGCACGTATGCGACGAGCTTCACGCTAATGGCATAAAGATCGTCTTTGACGGCGTTTTCAACCATGTCGGACGTGATTTCCATGCATTTAAGGACGTTCAGCAGAACAGAGAATCCTCCCGTTACTGCGGCTGGTTCCAGAACCTGAACTTTGGCGGCAACACGCCCTGCAACGATGGCTTCTGGTATGAAGGCTGGGCAGGTCACTATGATCTTGTTAAGCTGAACCTCAGAAACCCCGAAGTCGCTGACTACCTTATCAGCGTTATCGAATTCTGGATAGATGAATTCGGCATTGACGGTATCCGTTTCGATGCCGCAGACTGCCTTGATATGGACTTCATCAAGCGTGTACACGGCTTCACCCGCTCCAAAAAGCAGGATTTCTGGCTGATGGGCGAGATAATCCACGGAGATTATGCACGCTGGGCAAATAACGATATGTTCGACAGCGTTACAAACTACGAATGCTACAAGGGACTCTATTCCTCCCACAATGACCGCAATTACTTCGAGATCGCTCATTCGATCAAGCGTCAGAACGGAAACGGCGGCATCTACAAGGATATCTACCTCTACAATTTCCTTGATAATCACGATGTCAACCGAATTGCGTCCACATTAAAAGATATTGGCATGATCGGCTGCGTTTATACAATGATGTACACAATGTACGGCGTTCCGTCGATATACTACGGAAGCGAATACGGCGTTAAAGGTACAAGAACGAACACATCTGACGACGCTCTCCGTCCCTGCCTTGACCTTAACAATATCCCCGACAAAAACGAGGAGCTTTTCCACCTTATCTGCAAGCTCGGAAAGATCCGCGAGGAAAATATAATCATTCAGGAGGGCAGCTTTGACACAGTTGAGCTGAAAAACCAGACTATCCTTTACAAGCGTGTCCGTGACAACTGCACGGTCTATGTCGCACTGAATATCAGCGACGGCGATTACACATTCAATTTCGATTCGCAGTACCGCACCCTTGAGGATAAGCTGACAAGTGAAATTTTCAAGGCTGACGGAAACCGAATGAGCATCACATCTCACAAAAATCAGCCGAGAATTCTCGTTCAGGCAGATGACGCACTTCCCGCAGGAACAATTATCAACGAGACCGACAAGCCTGCCGAAATAGTTTCCGTTCCCGTGACTGAGAGCGAGCCGAAGCCCGCAGAAGCACCTGTTTCCGAGGCAAAGCCCGAACCCGTAAATGAAGCTGTCCCACTGCCCATGCCAGAACCTCCGATAGCAAAGCCTGTTTGCTGCGGCACTCCGTCCGCAGGCGACAGCGGCAGACAGATCGTTCTCGGCGGACATTACAAGCATTTCAAGGGCGGCGATTATGTCGTTCTGAATGTAGCGAAAAACAGTGAAACCCTTGAAGATATGGTCGTTTATATGCAGATATACGACAAGCCGACCGTATGGGTGCGTCCGCTGAAAATGTTCATGGAAAATGTGAACGATCACGGAAACATCAAGCCGAGATTTGAGCTTGTAAACGACTGATGATCCCTATAAAAATTAATGCACATCGGAAATGAAGTTCCGGTGTGCATTTGTTTTTTTATACGGATCATACTCCGATAGTGGTGTCAAGCACTTCGAGCGCCTTTGTAAGCTGCGTGTCGATGCCTGCCGCCTGCTGTTCTTCGGTTATCGCTGATGCTTTTACATTTTCGGGAAGCTCAACTTCAAAGTTCGGCTTTACACCCACTCCCGTGTATTCGCCGCTGTTTTTTGTCTTCATGACAGCTACCGTCACCTTGATGGCACTTCCGTCACGGAGCTTGTGAGTAGTCTGCATAACGCCCTTGCCATAGGTCAGCGTGCCTACCAGCTGTGCATTTTTCTCATCTCTGAGCGCAAGTGCGAAAAGCTCCGAGCAGCTTGCTGTCTTATTGTTCACAAGCACCGCCATCGGCAGCTTTATCTCACTTTCGCCCGTTGTATGGACGATGACCTCCGTTTTATCCTTATATTCGGCAGTTACCGCATCACATTCGCCGAGGATAAGGTTCAGCGAATCATTCAGCGCAGTGACAAGTCCGCCGAGATTATCACGCAGATCAAACACTATTCCCGCCGCTCCCTGCGCCGTAAGCTCGTCAAGCACGGCTTTCAGCTGCTCTGCGGTCTTCGAATTGAATGTTGTTATCTTCACATATGCATATTTGTCGTTTATCATGCGTCCGGTAACGCTGACGATCTCATCTTTTCGTGCAACAAGCTCAAAATTCAGGAACTGCGGAGGAATGCTCTGTCCCTCTTCACCGACAATCGCTTCAACACGTCTGCGGACTGCAAGCTTCACCTTTACGCCCTCATCGCAGTCGAGAAGCTGAACAGCCTCGTCATATCCGCCCTCGTATGCGATAACATCGGTATCGTTGACAGCGAGGATAACATCTCCCGCTTTCATTCCTGCCTCATAAGCCGCAGTATTTTCGAGAACAGATGTGACCTTTATGTACCCGCTTTCCTCCTTCTCGAAGGTAAAGCCCAGTCCCATCGTATAGCCCGAATCCTTCTGCGCTACCTTGGCATATTCCTCTGCGGTGTAATATTCCGCATAAGCATCGTCAAGACCGTTGACATATCCCCTTGCGATCGCTTCCATAAGATGCTCTTCGTCGATATCCTTATAGAATTTCGTTCTCGCAAAGCTGTCCAGCTCGCTGAGCTTTGTGTAGATCTCCTCGCGCTCACTTACACTCTGGACCTTTGAGTTGAAAAGATTCAGCGAATAATTGTTGGTCAGCACGAATGTGACCGCCGCTGTTACCGCCATAAGGCTTATCGTTATTCCTATTGAGATCTTCTTATTAAACATAGCTGTTCCTCTTTACTGTTTTGTAAAATACTGCATCGGGTCGGTATGCTGACCGTTCACTCTTATCTCGAAATGAAGATGTGCGCCGTAGGAATTTCCTGTGTTTCCTATCGCTGCGATCTTATCTCCCTTTGCGACAGTCTGACCTACCGAAACATACACCTCGCTGCAGTGGCCGTAAAGCGTTGTATATCCGCCGCCGTGGTCGATTATCACATATTTTCCGTAGCTGTATCCCGGAGTATAGGTCTTCTGCGCAAGAATGACCGTTCCCGACTGAGCCGCAACGATATCCATTCCCGCACAGCCCGGCTTTGTGATATCAAGACCCTTATGGAACTTCTGCTGACCGAAAAGATCACGCCAGCCGTATCCGTCGGAGGTATTGTGGACGGTAGGCGCAGGCCATGTGAAATCCGAACCGACAAACACCTTCTGAGCGGACGCAAGACGCTTTATCTCCGCCTGAAGTGCCTTTTCCACCTCTTCCTCCTCAGCATCTATCTCAGCCGACCGCACCGCATAATCGTCAGCCTCGGCTTTCAGCATGCTTATTACCTCTGCCGAATTGTTGTAGCTTTCCTGAAGCTCGGAAAGAACCTTTTCCTGCTCGGTCTGAGCGGCTTTCTGTTCTGTCAGACGTTCATTCAGCAGCTTGCAGTCGGCATTGTAGACCTTCAGCGTGCTGTTCAGGTCATCTATCATGTCCTTGTCATGCACAGAAACACGCTTTACCATCTCAACCCTCGCAAGGACATCGTAAAAGCTGTCGGAACCTGCGATGACCTCGGCATAGCTTGTATTTCCCGCAATATACATAGCCCTGACACGCTCACGGAAAAGCTGCGTATTTTCATCTATCTCCGTCTTTTTATCGGAAATGCGCTGCGTAAGCTCTGCGATATCCGCCTCGATAGCATCAGCCTGCGCATTTATATTATCAAGCTCACGCTCCTGAACGGCTATCTGCTCGGCATAATACTGCTGATATTTTTCCTGTTCGTCAGCCTTGCTTTCAAGCTTTTTCAGTTCGCTCCTTATGCTCTCCCTTTCGGCTTCAAGCTCCTTTTTCTCAGCTTCAAGCTCGGAAAGGGATTTACCTGCGGAAACGTCCAGCGTGTTCACCGCATCGGGAAAACACGTCACGCACGCCGTCCACAGCACAACAGCGCAGAGCGCAGCGGTAATTTTCTTAAAGGGACTCACCTGATACCTCCGTTATACCTTGAGGTACTTGCCTGTACTCATGACAGTACCGATTGCGCCGATGACTGCGCCGCCCGTGATGTAGCAGAGTGCGATCATGATGAGCCTGTGACCGTCCAGCGGGATGAACGATGTAACGTTGAATATCTCCCAGAATGTAGTATCCTGAGTAAGTATTTTCGTGATCTCGTTATATCCGAGCCATGTAAGCAGAGTTGCAACGCCGCCTGCAAGCACGCCCATCAGCATACCCTCGATAAAGAACGGTATCTTGATGAACGCATTCGTAGCACCGACATATTTCATGATAGTGATCTCTTTTTTTCTGAACTCAACGCTTGCACGCGTCGTATTGTAGATGATGATAAGGCTTACGACAAGCAGCGCAGTCAGAACGATCACGGAAATTACGGCGATCATGGATTTCAGTCCGAGGAGAATGTCAATGAAATCTCCCGGCGAACGGATATCGTAGATGCCCTCCATACGGCTGATCTGCATAAGAGTCTGATTCATTTTGCCAATGTCTTCCACCCTTATTCTGTATGCATCAATAAGCGGGCTGTTGTCGCCCTCGCCGTCTATGTATGAAAAAAGCTCATCGGCATTGTCGATAGTAGCCTTCATATCGTTCCATGCGTCTTCCTTTGAATAGAATGAAACGGAGCTGACATTCGCCATTGTTTTGAGCTCATCGCCCATTTCGGCGATCCTCTCCTCCGTGACATCATCATTCAGAAAGATGATGACCTCGTTCCTGTCCTCCACGCTTCCGATAAAAAGGTTTACGTTTGCGATAAAAAGCGTCGCAAATCCGATAAGCAGCATGGAAACGAGAAGCACGCAGAATGAAGCGAAGGACATAAGTCTGTTTGTCCAGATATTTCTGACACCCTGCTTTACAAGGTATCGAAAGCTGCTGATTCTCATTTTACGGTATATCCTCCAAAATCAAATATAATCGTCAAAAGCGATCCTGCCGTCATTCAGTGTGACGGTGCGTCCGCCGAATTCCCTTACCAGCTCATGCTCATGAGTTACCATGATAACTGTAGTTCCCCTTGCGTTGATGCCCTGGAGAAGCTCTGTTATCTCACGGGAGAGCATAGGGTCGGTATTTCCCGTAGGCTCGTCCGCAATGATGAGCTTGGGATCGTTGACAAGTGCTCTTGCCAGCGCAACACGCTGCTGCTCGCCTCCCGAAAGCTCGTTGGGAAAGCATTTCAGCTTATTTCCGAGGCCAAGTATTCCGAGGACATACGGCACTCTCTGCCTTATATACTTAGGCGCAGCGTCGATGCTTCTCAGCACGAACGCAACATTATCATAAACATTCAGCGTAGGTATCAGCCTGTAATCCTGGAAAACAACGCCGATTGTGCGTCTGAGGGCGGGTATCTTTCCTCTGCGTATCCTGCCGAGGTCAAAGCCGTTGACTGTGATCTTGCCTTCATTCGCCTTTATTTCACGAAGGAGAAGCTTGATGAGCGTGGATTTTCCCGCACCCGAATGTCCGACAACGAACACGAACTCTCCGTCATTTATTTTCAGATTAACGTTATTGAGCGCATCCACACCGTTTGAATAGGTGACGGACACGTTTCTCAGTTCAACCAAAGTTACACCGCCTTTTGGATAATTCAATAAAGGGCAGAAATCGACTCTCTGCCCCTTAAAATTCTTATTAACTTATGCCGAAATCAGAACTTGGTCGGATTTGCGGACAGATACTTCTTGACCATCAGTGCGATCTTGAAGATGATAGCGTGGTCGAATTCACGCAGATCGAGTCCCGTCAGCTTCTTTATCTTTTCAAGACGGTAAACGAGCGTGTTTCTGTGAACGAAAAGCTTTCTCGATGTCTCGGAAACGTTCAGGCTGTTCTCAAAGAACTTCTGGATAGTGAAGAGCGTCTCATGGTCGAGAGATTCGATCGAATTCTTCTTGAATACTTCCTGGAGGAATGTCTCGCAGAGAGTTGTGGGAAGGTGGTAAATAAGTCTTGCGATACCAAGGTTATCGTAGGAAACGATAGTCTTGTCAGTATCGAACACCTTGCCGACTTCAAGTGCGATCTGAGCTTCCTTAAAGGAGCGTGCAAGATCCTTAACACCTACAACGACTGTACCTATTCCGACATTGACCCTTGTGTAGAATTCGCCGCAGAGAGTATCGGAGATAGAGCGTGCAAGCTTCTCGAGATCCTTGGACTCAACATTGTTCTTGACTTCCTTGACAAGCACAATATCAGTCTCAGTGATATTGAACACGAAATCCTTGTTCTTATCTGGGAAAAGATTCTGGATAACATCATAAGCGGAAACATCGTTTGTAGACACGATGCGCACCAGCAGAACAACTCTGCTTATATCTGAATTGAAGTGAAGCTCTCTTGCCTTTACCACGATATCGCCCGGCAGGACATTATCGAGAACGACATTCTTGATAAAGTTGTTTCTGTCGTACTTTTCATCGTAATACTGTTTGATGCTGGAAAGTGTGATCGCGAGGATATTCGCATATTTAGCGGCATTTTCGTCCGCACCCTCAACAAACACAGCATAATCGGGCTTGATATGCGAGCCGAACGGCTTATATGTATAGCCGTCTCTGACAAATACATCATGAGAATCGCTCAGGTCAAGCGAAACGAACTCATTTGTCGTGCCGATCTTGCTCAGTTCGCTGCACGCAATGATGGTAGCGGTATCATCGACAACACCGATGGTGCAGTCCATGGTATCTCTCATCTGATGTATAAGTCCCTGAAAAAGTCTGTTAGACATTAAACGGTCATTCCTTTCTTAAATCAACCCCAAAAAAGGCGAAGCGGCTGCCTGGCTCAAAGCCCCGAAAACGGCAGGATCCGAGAGCCTTTGTAAGAAATCTTTTCGGATAATAAACGGATATTAAGAATTCATTTAAAAAGATTATACCACAAAAAGCAGATTTGTGTGTTAATTTTTTGTGAATTCTGCTCAAAAACCTGTTATTTCCTACAATATCCGACCG
Source organism: uncultured Ruminococcus sp. (assembly GCA_900556055.1). Lineage (GTDB taxonomy): Bacteria > Bacillota > Clostridia > Oscillospirales > Ruminococcaceae > UMGS1889. Next base: position 4,385 of record USNJ01000021.1, on the reverse strand, counting down.
CAAAATGCACCGATAAATCGGCAAAATCGAAAAAGCCGTCCGCAGGATCTTCCCGCAGACGGCATAATAAAACTATTGTATTTTATTCAACAGTAAGTACGAACATATCGTAGATAGCCTTTGTTGCTGTTTCGAAATCCTCTTCCGCAACTCCGATGATAACGTTCAGCTCGGAAGAGCCCTGGTCGATCATCTTAACATTGACACGTGCGTGTGCGAGAGCTGAGAAGATACGTCCCGATGTACCTCTTGTCTTTCTCATTCCGCGTCCAACGACAGCGATAAGAGCGACATCATGCTCGATCTCGATATGATCGGGATTTACCTCTTCCTTTATCATCTCGATGATCTTATCCTCACGTCCTGCGATAGATGCAGTGCTTACGATGATGGACATAGTATCAATACCCGAAGGGATATGCTCGAAATTGACCTTATTGTCCTCGAGAACTTCAAGCACCTTGCGTCCGAAGCCGAGCTCGCTGTTCATCATATCCTTTTCGATGTTGATAGCGGAGAAGCCCTTCTTTCCTGCGATGCCTGTGATAGTGTACTTGCAGGGAGTATCACCCGCATCGGCAACGATCATTGTTCCTGCGTCCTCGGGAGCGTTTGTGTTCTTGATATTGATGGGTATGCCTGCTGTTCTTACGGGGAAGATAGCGTCTTCATGCAGAACGCCTGCGCCCATGTAGGAAAGCTCACGAAGCTCTCTGTATGTGATAGTTGTGATACCCTCGGGATTTTCAACAACTCTCGGGTCGCAGATAAGGAAGCCCGAAACGTCGGTCCAGTTCTCGTAGATCTCAGCATTTGCAGCTCTTGCAACGATAGATCCCGTTACATCGGAGCCGCCTCTGGAGAAGGTCTTGATGGTATCATTAGGCATTGCGCCGTAAAATCCGGGGATAACGGCATATTCGGTCTCGGCGAGCTTTTTGCTGAGAACTTCGGTTGTTTTGTCAAGGTCGAAAACACCGCTCTCGTTGAAGAAGATATATCCTGCGGGATCAATGAATTCAAATCCCAGATACTCAGCGAGGAGCTTGCTGTTGAGGTACTCGCCTCTTGATGCAGCATAGTCACGTCCCGCACGGCCGATGAAGCCGTTCTTGATCTGCGCGAATTCCTTGTCGAGGGATATTTTCAGTCCGAGATCCTTGATGATGGAATTGTATCTGCTCTCGATAGCAGCGAACTGAGGCTCAAAATCTCCGCCCTTTGCAGCAAGCTCATAGCAGCTGTAAAGCATATCGGTGATCTTTGTGTCCTCCTTAAAACGCTTGCCCGGTGCTGAAGCAACAACGAAGCGTCTTGCGGGATCGGCGTGAACTATGCCCGCTACCTTTTTGAACTGATTGGCATCTGCGAGCGAACTTCCGCCGAATTTTACAACCTTTACCTGTCTCATGATTCAATACTCTCCTATATATCAAAAATTATTTACATAAAAAAGTGCCGACAGCACATTTGCGGCACTTTTATTATTATATTACATCGTTGAAAAATAATCAATTGATATATGAAACAACATTTTGCCGATTTTCACCCGTCCGTTTGTGAAATACGCTTGTATCTCAGCGGCGGACAGTTTCAATCCGTACTTTTGTCAAGCCTGCTGTGCTGAACGTGATAAACTATTCTGAGCAGCTGCTTTTCGGGAACAAATCTTACTGCGGGAATGCAGAACTGCATGAGCCTGCCCGGGATTATCGTCAGCTTTCTCTCGAACATCTTTCTTACTGCATATTCAGCGACATATTCGCTGCTCATTCCGCTGATAGCAAAGTCCACGCCTGCGACCTTGTTGAATTCCGTGTCAACAGGTCCGGGGCAAAGCACGCCGACATACACATCGGAGCCCATTCTTCTGAGTTCCTCATATATAGCGTGTGTGAGCCTTACAACATAGCTTTTGCTTGCGTAATATGTCGAGAAGAGAGGTCCTGGCATAAATCCCGCACTTGATGCGACATTCAGGATATATCCGCTGTCCCTCTTTGCAAAATCCCTGAGGAAGAGCTTTGTGAGGATATGGACAGCCTTGATATTCACGTTGATCTCATCAAGCTCCTGCTCCAGCGGAACATCGAGAAATGCGCCGAATTTACCGAAGCCTGCGCAGTTTACGAGGATATCTATATTCTTGTCCCTGAGCTTTTCATAGAGGGCAAAGCAGGTCTTTTCCTTGCTGAGATCGCAGACGATCGCTGCGGTCATATTTCTGCCAAGCTCATCTCTGAGGGCGGTGAGCTTTTCCTTGTTCCGTCCCGTGATGATGACCTTTATTCCCCTCTTTACGAGAGATCTTGCGATATCTCTTCCGATGCCTGAGCTTGCGCCGGTAACAAGTGCAACCATAAGAATTCTCCTTATTTAATGTAGATTTTCATATTAGTTTTGCCGTTTTCGGGGATATTTTCAAAAAATCCCATTTTTTCGTAAACTTTTCTTCCTGCGGGCGTTGCAAGCAGCTCGATATACACAAGCTCCTGACGCTTTGCCTCCTCAAGGACAGCTTCCATGACCTTTGTAGCTATGCCTCTCAGGCGGTATTCCGCAGAGGTGTACACATTAAGCATCATTCCCGTTTTTCCGTTCAGAAATACGGGATTTGCGGGTTTTTCTATAACCAGCATGAATGCCGTTCCGACAGGGACTCCGTCTATCTCGGCGATAAATGCTGTCAGATCGTTTCCGAGATGCCGTCTGAAATAATCGGGCATCTGCGCTCTCATTGCATCTTCATCATGCTTTGAGAGCTTATTCAGGTTCATATCATGCGAAAAATAGTCAACTCTGAACTGTATCAGGATATCAATATCCTCAGGGCTTGCGGAAGCCTTTCTGATGATCATGTTTTTCATTCTCCAATATATATATTTCAATTTATGATAGCAAAAAAATATGAACATTACCGCATTTTTATATGATTATGAGATAAACGCAGCAAATTTTTATGCAAAAACATCCGCCCCGTATCCAACATACGGAGCGGATGGAAATATCAGTATTTATCGTCAGTTTCATCATCGAGGTCGATAGAATCGGGCAGATTGTCCGGGTCGAACTCAACCGCTTCAAAATCATCATCGGGGCTGTCATCATCTTCGGCAGGCTCTTCCGGCACTTCGGACGGTACATTCTCCGCAGCCTCAGGCTCAGCCGGTTCGGACGGCGATACATCAGCGGGAACGGTATCCTGCGTTTCTTCGGCAGGCTGCTCAGGCTGTGCATCCGCAGTATCATCCGCATCATACGGCTGATATCCTTCATCATCCGAAACAATATCCTCACCCGGCTTATAGTCGCCGATACGGAACTTGCTGACCATGTGCTTGAGAACTTCGGACTGACCCGACATCTCCTGAGCCGCAGCCGCACTCTGTTCGGCAGTTGCGGAGTTGGAGGAAATAACGCCCGTGATAACGGAAACGCCGTTGTTTATCTTCATTACAGCCTCGGACTGCTGCTGAGATGCCGCTGCTATCGACTTAATGTCGCCGCTCATCTTTTCGGAATCCTCAACTATGTCATTCAGAGCCGCAGCGGTAGACTGTGCGATCTTTGTGCCGTTTGCGACCTTTTCAAGCGAGCCTTCGATAAGCGAAGTCGTGCGTGCGGCAGCCTCGGCGCTCATTGCCGCAAGACCTCTTACCTCATCGGCAACGACTGCAAATCCGCGTCCCGCACTTCCTGCATGAGCCGCTTCAACAGCCGCATTAAGTGCAAGGATATTTGTCTGGAATGCAATATCGTCGATGACCTTGATTATCTTTGAGATCTCAGCGGACGAACGGCTTATATCGTCCATAGACTCGAGCATCTTCTTCATATCGCTGTTGCATGCGCCGATCTTTTCGGATATTCTGTCAACAAGCTGATCTGTAACGGCAGCCGCTTCCGCATTTCTGCCGACCTTCGTGTTGATATCCTCAACCTGAAGTGACAGTTCGGTAATAGCATCCGACTGACTCGATGAACCCGCACTCAGGCTCTGTGCCGCAGATGCGACCTGATTTGCGCTTACATTTACCTGTTCGGACGCTGTAACGATCTCCCCGAAGGTATGGCTGAGATCCGCAAGAATTGTATTGAAGCTTTTGTTTATCTTCTCAAAATCGCCCTTGAACTCGTGCTCGACAGTAAATGCAAGATCTCCCTGAGCGATATTGTTCAGTGCTTCCGAAATATCCTCAATATATGTACGCAGGCTGTTTACCGTTTCATCGAGCGAACGGCAGAGCGTTCCGACCTCGTCCTGTCTGTTCAGAACCTCTACGGGCGTATGAAGATCGCCCTCGGAAAGGAGCTTCAGACGCTTTACGCTTCTCTCGATAGGATCTGCGATGTTATGCATAACTATCACGATAGCAAAGAATGAA